>CAYNPF010000423.1:0-2110 GCA_964398895.1 uncultured bacterium | reverse complement strand
GCGCCGGCGGCGCCCCCGTCGGCCGCAGCCCCCGCGCCCGCTGGGCGCCGCGCGAGGGCGTGCGCGCGCCGGCGGGCCCGCGCCCGCTCGCCCAGGTCGAGGTCGCGGCCACGCATCGCTGGGCCTCGGGCCTGCGCGAGTTGGACCGCGTGCTGGGCGGCGGCGTGATGCCGGGCTCGTTGGTGCTGGTCGGCGGGGATCCCGGCATCGGCAAGAGCACCCTGATGCTGCAGCTCGCCGCGACGCTGGCGGCGGCGGGCCGGCGCGTGCTCTACGTCTCGGGCGAGGAGAGCGAGGAGCAGGTGCGGCTGCGCGCCGGCCGGCTCGGCGCCATCCCCGAGGGGCTGCTGGTGCTCGCCGAGACCGATCTCGAGACCGTGCTGGCGGCGGCGGCGCAGGTGCGGCCCGACGTGCTGGTCGCCGACTCGATCCAGACGCTGTCGCGCGCCGACCTCGAGGGCGGCCCCGGCTCGGTCACCCAGGTGCGCGAGTGCGCCCTGGCGCTGCTGCACTATGCCAAGGGCTCGTCGGCCGCGGTCTTCCTGGTCGGGCACGTGACCAAGGAGGGCGCGGTGGCCGGCCCGCGCGTGCTCGAGCACATGGTGGACGCCGTGCTCTACCTCGAGGGCGAGCGCTACCAGCACTACCGCGTGCTGCGCGCGGCCAAGAACCGCTTCGGCTCGACCAACGAGCTGGGCGTCTACGAGATGACCGGCGGCGGCCTGCGCGAGGTGGCGAACCCGAGCGAGGCGTTCCTGTCGCGCCCCGCCGGCGCGGGGGGCGCGCTCGAGCCCGGCGTGGCGGTGGTGGCCAGCATCGAGGGCACGCGGCCGCTGCTGGTCGAGGTGCAGGCGCTGGTGGCGACCTCCTTCTACGGCACACCGCAGCGGGTGGTGAGCGGCTTCGATCCCAAGCGGCTGGCGCTGCTGCTGGCCGTGCTGGAGCGACGGGTCGGGCTGCGGCTCGGCCGGCACGACGTCTTCGCCACCGCCACCGGCGGCATCACCCTCGACGAGCCCGGCACCGATCTCGGGCTGGCGCTGGCGGTGGCCTCGAGCTACCGCAGCCGCCCGGTGCTCGAGGGCACGCTGGCGGTGGGCGAGGTGAGCCTGTCGGGCGAGCTGCGCCGCGTGCCGCGCGTCGAGTCGCGGGTGCGCGAGGCGGCGGCGCTGGGCTTCCGGCGCGTGGCCGTGCCGGCGCTGCAGGCGGCGGAGGCGCGCGGCGTGGACATCGAGGTGGTACCGATCGCCCACCTGCGCGAGGCCGTCGGCGCGCTGCTGGGGGCGAAGGTCACCGCGCCGACCGCGGCGGCGGGACCGGCCGAGCGGAGCCGCCCGTGAGCACCGCGGCACTGCTGTTGTGCGCGGGGCGCGGCGAGCGGCTGGCGGCCGGTGTCGAGAAGGCGCTGGCGCCGCTGGCCGGGCGTCCGCTGTTCCTCTGGAGCCTCGAGGCGCTCGAGCGCTGCGCCGCGGTGGACGGCATCGTGGTGGTCGGCCCGGTCGGGCGGCTGCGCGACGCGCTGGCCGCCTGCGGCTTCGCGCCGGGCAAGGTCGTGGCCTGGACCGAGGGCGGCCGCGAGCGGCAGGACTCGGTGGCCCGCGGCCTGCGCGCGCTGCCGCCGGAGTTCGACGTGGTGGCGGTGCACGACGCGGCCCGCGCGCTGGTGACGCCGGAGCTGGTGGCGCGGGTGGTGGGCGACGCGGTCGCGCACGGCGCGGCGATCGCCGCGGTGCCGCTGGCCGACACGCTCAAGCGCGTCAGCCTCGGCCGCATCGAGGACACCGTGCCGCGGGCGGCGCTGTGGTGCGCGCAGACGCCGCAGGCGTTCCGGCGCGAATGGCTGGAGGCGGCGCACGGGCAGGCGGCCGGGGCGGTCGCCACCGACGACGCGGCGCTGGTGGAGGCGCTGGGCCACCCGGTCCACGTCACCCCCGGCGAGGCGCTGAACTTCAAGATCACGACCGCGCAGGACCTGGCCCTGGCCGGCGACTTCGAGGCCTTTGCCTGCCAGTCCCGCTGGTGGTTCGACGACGTGGCGGACTACTACCGGGTGGACGGCGAGGTGCCGCCTCAGCTGCGCTGCCTGCGGCACGAGCACCTGGCGGAGGAC
>CAYNPF010000422.1:0-2111 GCA_964398895.1 uncultured bacterium | reverse complement strand
GCGGGCGCATGGCCGAAGGTCCGGACGTAGAGCGCGACGAGGGCGTCCTGCATGGCGCCAGCATAGCGGATGGGGCTGCGGGGGAGGAATCGGGGATGCTATCCCCCGGCGCTCACCGGCCCGACCCCCGGGAAGGTTGCCCGCAACCGCTGGACCCACGTGCCCAGCCGGGCCGGTGATATGCGACCAGCGCAAGCGGCAGCGGCGGCCAATGAGTCCGCGCCGGCGTCGTCGCCGATGATCTCGAGACAGGCGACCGCGCAGGCCAGCGCGTCCAGACGGTGCGGCAACCTCCCCAGCTTCGCGAACTCCGCGGCCGCCAGCCGCGTGTCGCCGGCGCGGAGCAACGTCATCGCCAACGCCTCGTGATTGGTCTCCCAGTTAGGGTCCGCCCGCAGGGCTGCCCCCACGTCCTCCGGTCCCGTCCTCACCTCCACGAGGCCGGTGAGGCTGTCGAAGTGGAAGAAGTAGTCACGGCCGCCTTCGCCACCCGCGGATCGCGGCGTGTACTTCGAGTAGAAGTCAGCCTGCAGCGTAGGATCTCCGTACCACACCCGCACGGCCGGACTCTGACCGGCGACGAGCCCGATGTTGTTGGGGACGTGCCCGAAGTAGACGCGGGAGTGGGGCGGCAGGTCGGGGTGGCGCTCGAGCAGTTCGTGCCGGATCTCCGCGAGGAAGCGGCCCGCCCGCCGCTGATACCACTCGTTGCCCCAGTCCCAAGACGGCGTGTTTGCGTGCGCCCACTGGAGCACCGTCAGGCAGGCGATGACGGCGACGGCGACGCGCGGCCGATCCTGCAGCCAGAGTGCGACTAGGAACCAGAACCCGAGCGTTCCAAGACACCCGTAGTAGGCGTGCCAGCCGATCGAGGGCAGGAGGAGCGGGATCCAGCCGACCACGATCCAGCCTAGCGCGAACAGCGTCAGCCGGCCGCGCGGTTCACGCGAGCGCATCTCCCGGCACCACGACGCACGGAGGATCAGCCAGGTTGCACCCGCCAGCAGTGCCGTCGCGGTCAGCAGGCGGAGCACGTCGCCGCCGCCGATATCAACGGGATGTGGCACCAGATCGAGGTTGAACGTGGCGAGGAACGAGCGGACGCAGATCACCACCTGCGTGGGGCGACTCTCTCCCTCGGGGCTGGTCCGCCAGGTTGGGTCGGCGAGCCGCCGCAGCAACGTCGGATGAACCACGAGCCAGACACCGACCAACGCCCACAGCTGCACCGTCCGCCACAGCGCCGCCCGCACCGTGCGGCGTTCCACGATGATCTGGTGGAGTCCGAGGAGCGCCGGCAACACGGCCGCGGTCTCCTTGCTCAGCAGGGCCAGGCCGAAGGGAATGAGCGCCAGACGGTGTCTCCCGCCGACGAAGAGCAGCAACGTGGCCAGGACCCACAGAACCATCCACAGATCCTGGCTGCCGGAGATCCACAGCAGCGGAGTCGCCCACAGGGCGAGGCTGGCAGTACCGAGCGCGGCGATCGTGGCGACCCGCACCGAGGAGGTCAGCCGGCGGATCAGGGCCGCGTAGAGAGTGAGTGCCGTGATCCAGAGAACGATCCCCGCCAGCCGGAACGCGACCTCGTGGACGCCCGCGACCTGCTGGATCGCCCAGAAGTGCACCCCGCGGGACCATGGCCGATACCAGCCGAACTGCGTGTGATCCAGGGAGAAGAGCGTCGGCGGCGCCGCGTTCCGAACCTCGTCGAGGAAGACGTAGTCGTCACCGATGAACGGCAAGTTGAGTGCGGGGCCATAGGCCGCGCCGGCGAAGCCGGCGAGGATCACCGCCAGCCACGCGCGCCACCGCAGTTCGTCGGACCATCCGGGCCAACCGCGCATGCAGGTCTCCGAGGGGAGCGCCGACCGCGATCTGACCTCCGGGGGGTAGGCGGCCACCGGGGCGTTGCGGATTCTAGCCCAGCGAGGAGAGGCTGTCGCCGCTCCGCTCCGGCGAACAGGTCGCCAATGTTGATCGGATCGGCACTACCCCGAAACCCCTCCTGCCCGCATTGCATCCTCGACCGCCCCGATGTGCGGCGGTACAGTCATGGGGTTGCACGGCCCCCTGCTGCGCAAGACCCCGGCGCGACCGCCGTGACTCCC
>CAYNPF010000421.1:0-2115 GCA_964398895.1 uncultured bacterium | reverse complement strand
CTGGTCGTACTGGTGGTCGCGGCCGACGACCGCGTCATGCCACAGACGATCGAGGCCATCGACCACGCCAAGGCGGCCGGCGTGCCGATCATCGTCGCCATCAACAAGATCGACCTGCCCGGCGCCCGCCCCGACCTGGTGAAGCAGGAGCTGGCGGCGCACGGCGTCGTGGTCGAGGAATACGGCGGCAAGACGGTGGCGGTCGAGATCTCGGCCAAGAAGGGCACCAACGTCGAGAAGCTGCTGGAGATGATCGTGCTGGAGTCCGACATGCAGGATCTCAAGGCCGACTCCACGCGCCGGGCGCGCGGGGCCGTGCTTGAGGCCCGGGTCGAACAGGGGCGCGGGATCGTGGTCAGCGTGCTGGTGCAGGCCGGGACGCTGAGCATCGGCGACGCCTTCGTCGCCGGCCACAACTGGGGCCGCGTGCGCGCGATGTTCGACGAGCGCGGCCACAACGTGAAGTCGGCCGGGCCCTCGACGCCGGTCGAGGTGCTGGGCTGGAACGGCACGCCCGGCGCCGGCGACCTCTTCACCTCGTTCGAGGACGAGCGCGAGGCGCGCGACCTGGCCAACAAGCGGCAGGCGCTGCACCGCGAGCACGAGTTCAGCGCGGTGAGCAAGTTCCGGCTCGAGGACTTCCGCTCGCGCATGGAGCAGGGCGAGACGTCCGAGTTGAAGCTGCTCATCAAGGGCGACGTGGACGGCTCGGTCGAGGCGCTCTCGGAGTCGCTCGCCAAGCTGAGCAACGCCGAGGTGCAGGTCCGCATCATCCGCCAGGCCGTCGGCCAGATCTCGGAATCCGACGTGCTGCTGGCGGCCACCTCGCAGGCGATCATCATCGGCTTCCACACGCGGCCGGACGCCCGGGCGCGGGAGCTGGCCGAACGCGAGAAGGTGGACATCCGCCTCTACGACATCATCTACAAGGTCGTCGAGGACGTGAAGTCCGCGCTCGAGGGCCTGCTCAAGCCGGAGCTGAAGGAGGTCGTCACCGGTTCGGCCGAGGTGCGCCAGGTCTTCCGCCTCTCCAAGGCGGGGTCGGTGGCGGGCTGCATGGTCGTCTCGGGCACGATCCCGCGCACCGGCAAGGTGCGGCTGCTGCGGGGCGGCGAGGCGGTATGGAACGGGCGCATCGCCGCGCTCAAGCGCTTCAAGGACGACGTCAAGGAGGTCGCCAGCGGCTTCGAGTGCGGCATCAGCCTCGAGGGCCGCGACGACGTCAAGGTCGGCGACATCATCGAGTCGTTCAACATCGAGGAGCTCGCCCGGACCCTGTAGGCCGGGGCGCGGAGCATGTTCGTCGGCGTCGTGCGCATCGAGCTGCACCTGCCCGGGGCCGCCTCGCTCAAGGACAAGCGTGCCGTGCTGCGCGGCCTGAAGGATCGCATCCGCCAGCGCACCCCGGCCGCGGTCGCCGAGGTGGACCACCAGGACCTGTGGCAGCGTGCGGCGCTGGGCGTGGCGGTGGTCTCCGGCGAGCGCCGGCAGGTGGACGAGCTGCTGGAGTCGGTGCGGCGGCTCGCCGACGGCACGCCCGGTGCCGAGGTCATTGACTGGCAGGAGACGCGGCTGTGAGGATCCGTCCCGAACGAGTGGCCGAACTGATGAAGCGGGAGATCGCGAGCATCCTGGCGCGCGAGCTCAGCGACCCGCGCCTGTCCAGTCTGGTGAGCGTGACCGACGTCGAGGTCGCCCACGACCTCTCCTTCGCCCGCGTCTTCGTCAGCCTGCTGGCCGACGGCGAGCAGCGCGAGCGCGAGCTCGCCACCCTGCAGCGGGCCGCCGGCTTCGTGCGCCACCAGCTCGCTCCGCGCCTCGGCCTGCGCGAGGTGCCCGAGCTGCGCTTCGTGCACGACGGTTCGATCGAGCGCGGTGCCCGCGTCGAGGAGATCCTCCGTCGCCTCGAGCGCGGTGAGTCGGCCCCGGACGAGGAGGACGGCGGGGCGTGACCGGCGAGGTCGCGGCGAGCGCCGTTCCGGCGGCCGCGCCGGACGCCTGGGCGGGCCTGCTGCTGGTGGACAAGCCCGTCGGCGTCACCTCCCACGACGTCGTGGACCGCGCCCGTCGGCGCCTGCGGGCGCCAGGGCGCGCACTGCGCCGATTGCCTCGCCG
>CAYNPF010000420.1:0-2120 GCA_964398895.1 uncultured bacterium | reverse complement strand
GGTCGAACAGGCTCACGGTCGCGCATTGTTCCATCGGGGCGAAGCAAGGTCAACGCGAAGCGGACGGCCCCGGTGGGCGAAGGGGTAGAGGCGGGCGGGAATCGGGGGGTTCTCGAGGAGGGGAAGGAAGAAGGAAGCGGAGTGGGCGGCGACAGCACAGGGGTGGCCAGGATGCCCTCAACATCCCGACCGACTGCCGCCGGCCCCACTCCATACCGCTCCGGGAATCGGGCCGCCACCGGTCCTCCTGGCGGCGGCCCGCCCCGCGACGTCACCCGCCGGCTCGGGTCCGGGGGTGAGCCGGTGCTTCAGTCGCTCTTGACCCGGCGATAGAAGCGCTTGAACTCGTTCGCGGGCATCCGGTCCGAACCCGACATCTTGGTGCGGATCACGAGCACCGTGTCGCCCGCGAAGGTGAGGTTCTGCGTGATCTTCAGGTTGCCGCGGCCCGAGCGCCTGGCCTCGAGCTTGGCGTCCTTCCACTGGCCGATGAAGACCTGCGCCCCGGGGGCGTGCGTGAGCGTGTCCGCCTCGCTCTCGCTCGCGGTGACGGTGATCTCCTGCAGGACCGTGCCGGTCGAGTCCTCGAAGCTGATGATCCGCTCCGAGTCGGTGACGTGCATGAGGTCCGGCAACGGCCGCGGGGGAGCCCCGCCGCCGCGACCGCTCTCGCTGCTGCTGCGGCTCGAGCCGCTCTCGTCCATGTCCGGCGGCCCGCCGCCGCTGCCGCCACCCGGCGGCCCGCCGCCGAAGCCGCCGCCACCACCGCCACCCGGCGGCCCGCCGCCGAAGCCGCCGCCACCACCGCCGCCCGGGGGCCCGCCGCCGAAGCCGCCACCACTTCCGCCGCCGCGCCGCTGTCCCTCGCCCGGCGGCTTCGTCGTGTCGCTGCGCTTCGGGTCGAGGCGCCACTGTCCCGTGAGGTCGGGGCGCTGGGCTGCCGTCTCCGCGCACGCCAGCATGCCGACCCCGACGATCATCAGGGTCGCGGCGACGGCCAAGCTCATTACTGCACGGTGCTTCATTCACTCCTCCCCGCGTCCGGTGGGAGCCCCGGGCGCCTGCCGGCGGTCGGTCCCACGCCGGGACCTCTCCGCTCGACCGACAGCATCCGCGAAACGTGTGTCAGGAGTGTCCCAGCCGTTGGAGAAAGCGCATCCGCGCCGTGGCGGGATCGGGAGGCGGGGCCGCGACCATTTCGGACGCGCCCGACACACTCCTGACACACGAAAGACCTAGCCCGGGCTATTCATGAACCGCAAGCCGAGGATGTGGGATGGCCGCAGAGGACAAGGAGTACGGCGTGGCCGCGACGCAGTCGGGGTCTGGCACCCCGTCGAGGAGCGGCCACGTCGCACGACGCCGTCATCTGCGGCCAGACCGCGTCCGCAGGCGCGGGCTCATGAATAGTCCGGGCTAGGCTGCTTGTGAGAAGAGAGCCGTGCCGACCGCTGCTTTCGCAAGCGGAGCCGAGGGCAAGGGAGCGGGGGCGCGGAGCACGGCTCTCGTAGAGTTCGCGACGGGCCGGCGGCCCCGGGCGCAGGAGGAGGTCGAGATGAAACGGCGGATGTTGTTGGGGCTGGCGCTCGGGTTGGCGGGCGTGCTCGCGATGGCGGGCGCGGCGCGGGCCCAGGCGGATCGCGACGGGGGAATGCAGCCGGGGCCGGACCGCCCGACGATGGCGATGGCGGCAGCGGGCGGGATGGCGCCGGGAGGTCCGCCGCCGGCGGAGGGTCACGGCCCCGCGATGGGACCGCGCCGCGAGGGTGGGCCCGACATGGGACCGCGCCGCGACGGTGGACCGTGGCTGCCGATGGGCGGACTGGGGCCGCGTGCGTGGGAGAGGCTGCGGCTCGACCTGCTCATCCAGGACCTGTTCGACCTCGTGCGGCTGGAGGCCGGGGCGACGGCGCTGAAGCTGGAGCACCTCGACTGGGCGGCGCTGTGCCGCAACACCACGCGGCGCTTCGAGCCGCGCTTCCGCGAGGCCGGACTGACGCTGCGCTGGGAGCGGGAGCCGGGCGAGGCCTGGGTGCAGGCCGACGGGCGGCGCTCGCCGGCTGAGGTTCAGCGCCCGGTGAGCAGCGAGAGGTAGGCGCCCACCCAGCCGTGTCCCCACA
>CAYNPF010000419.1:0-2138 GCA_964398895.1 uncultured bacterium | reverse complement strand
CGCGGCCGGAGCGCTTGCGCATCTTGCGCCCCACCCCCGCCAGCGTCAGGCCCAGCGGCGGCACCACCAGCAGGGAGAGCAGCGCGAGCTGCCACGAGGTCACGAACACCCAGATCAACGCCCCCAGCAGCGTCAGGCCGTGCTTGACCAGGTTGCTGATGCTCGAGGCCAGCGCGGCGCGCAGGTACTCCATGTCGTTCGTCACCCGCGACACCAGCACACCGCTGCGTCGCCCGTGGTAGAACGACAGCGACAGCTCCTGCAGGTGCGCGTACAGCGCCGAGCGCAGGTCGCGGATCACCCCCTGCTCGATCGAGACCATCAGGAACGACTGCAAGTAGTCGGCCAGGTTCTTCAGCGCGAAGATCACCAGCAGGATCACGCAAATGCGCTCCAGCGCCACCAGCGGCTGCGCATGCACGATCCAGCGATCGCCCAGGTCGCTCACCGCCCGCGGCAACTGCAGCCCGGTGGCCGCCGCCAGCCCGCCCCCCGGCGCCGCCGGCGCGCTCACGGCCGGCGCCCCGCCGTGCGCCGAGCGGAACAACACGCTCATCAGCGGCGAAATCATCCCCAGCGAGACGAAGTTCGTGGCCGCGAACAGCGCCATGCAGCCCAGCGCCACCCCCAGGCGCCCGGTGTAGGGGCGCAGGTAGCGGAGCAACCGCAGGTAGGACTTCATCGGGTGGCTCCCCGTCCGGGCCCGGCGACGGTGGCGCGAGCCACGCTACCCCGGTCCGCCGGCGTCGCGGCCCGACGGCCCGCGCGCCGGCGCGGTCGCCCGCACCCGACCGACCTCGAGGTTCGCGCCGAGCGCCCCCACCAGGTCGAAGCCGCGGAAGTCGTCGAGCGTGTCCTCGGGGCGGGCGCTCAGCTCGCCCTGCTCCACGAGGTGGAAGACGATGTTGCCGACGTCCTCGCCGGCCGTCACGCCCCACTCGCGGAACACGGTCGGGGCCATGGCGCCGAACTCGGTCCGCGCCACTCGCACGATGCCGCGCAGCAGTTCGCCGCCGCTCAGGTGCCGACGCGCGGTGTCGGCCAGGCGCTCGGGCGGCAGGGTCTGGACCGTCGCCCCCAGCGCCCCGACCACGAAGCCGTAGGCCTCGCGCCGGTAGCGCCCGTCGGCATCGCGGATCCGGTCCACCGTGTCCCAGAATCGTTGCTCGCTCGCGCTCACCCGACCTCCCCGCATCCGCGCCCCCGTGCCCTCGCGGCCCCGGGTCCCGGACGCTCGGCGCGACTATAGGGCGCCGCTCGCCGCCGCGGCAAGGCGCCGCGAGGCCGCCCTACGCGCCGCCGCCCGCCCGCCGCGGCTTCAGCACCGTCGGCCGCCCGTCGTAGCGCCGTTCGCGCCGCGGGTGATCGAGGTTGTAGTGCAGTCCGCGGCTCTCGTGTCGCCGCCGCGCGCACGCCACGATCAGGCTGCCGACCAGCGCGATGTTGCGCAGCTCCACCAGATCCCGCGACAACCGCAACCGCACGTAGTCCTGCTCGATCTCCTCGCGCAGCAGCGTGACCAGCCGGTCGGCGTAGAGCAGGCGCTGGTCGGTCCGGACGATTCCGACCAGGTCCCACATCAGGCGGCGCACCGCGTCCCAGTGGTGGTCGAACACCACCGTCTCGAGCGGCGGGTGCGTGCCCTGCGCGCGCCACGCCTCGACCCGCGGCACCCGCGGCGCGGCGCGCACGATGCGTCCCGCCTCCGCCGCGCCGTGGTGCGCGCCGACCACCGCCTCGAGCAGCGAGTTGCTGGCCAGGCGGTTCGCCCCGTGCAGCCCGGTGCAGGCGGTCTCCCCCAGCGCCAGCAGTCCGCGCACCGACGTGCGCCCGGACAGGCTGGCCCGCACGCCGCCGCACATGTAGTGCGCCGCCGGCACCACCGGCACGGGCTCGCGCGCCAGGTCGAAGCCGTACCGCTTCAGCGCCGAGTAGACGTTGGGGAAGCGCGCGCGCACGCGGGCCGCCGGCAGGTGCGTGATGTCGAGCAGCACGTGGGTCTCGCCGCGCCGCTTCATCTCGCGGTCGATCGCCCGGGCCACCACGTCGCGGGGGGCCAGCTCGGCCATCGGGTGCACGCGCGGCATGAAGCGCTCGCCGTCCAGTGTGCGCAGCACCGCCCCCTCGCCGCGCAACGC
>CAYNPF010000418.1:0-2143 GCA_964398895.1 uncultured bacterium | reverse complement strand
CGAGATCATGATGCCGTTCCGCAACGTGATCCGGAACAACCTGCCCAAGGTGACCGGGCTGCCGGTGAGCATGATCTGCCCCAGCCACGGCCCGGTGCACCGCCGGCCGCAGGTGATCCTCGACGCCTACCGCGACTGGCTCGACGAGGAGCCCAGGAACCGGGCGGTGGTCGCCTACGTCTCGATGCACGCCAGCACGCGGCAGATGGTGCAGCACCTCTCCGAGGCGCTGGTGATGCGCGACGTGCCGGTGGACCTCTTCAACCTCACCACCACCGACCTCGGCAAGCTGGCCATCGCGCTGGTGGACGCGGCCACCATCGTCCTGGGCTCGCCCACCGTGATCGGCGGGGCGCATCCGCTCGTGGCCAACGCCGCCTTCGTCGCCAACCTGCTCAAGCCCCGCGCCCGCTGGGGCACGGTGGTCGGCTCGTACGGCTGGGGTGGCAAGATGGTGGCCCAGCTCACCGCCCTGATGCCGCAGCTCAAGCTCGAGCTGTTCGAGCCGGTGGTGGCGAAGGGCCTGCCCCGGGCCGAGGACCTCGCCGCGCTCGATCGCCTGGCGGACGCCATCGCCGCGAAGCACGCCACGCTGCGACGCGCCTGAACGATCCGCCCACTTGCGCCACGGGCCCGGGGGGAATCCCCCGGGCCCGACATGCGACACCTGGACTTCGCCTACCGGTACATCTCCTTCAGCCGTCCCCAGGTGGTCCGCTCGGCCGCGACCGGAGCGGTGAGACGCTGCGCCGTCGTGGTCACGGTGAAGACCTTCGCCCCCGCCGGCAGTGACGCGGAGCAGCAGAGCTCGAGGAACACGTCGAAGAAGCTGTCCGGCGCCATGCAGACCGGCAGACCGGGGGTCCCCCCGATCGAACCGCCGGCCGCGATCACCGCGTCGCTGAGCTGGTAGACCGAGTGGTACTCGATCACCTGCCCCGGCAGTTCGGGCACGGCCACGCACAGGAAGACGTCGAAGAAGCTGTCCGGGGCGAGGAACCGCACGGTGACCCAGTGACGGGGATCGCTCGCCGGGAAGTCGCCGTTGATCGGCACCAGCTGACCGCGCTGCCCCGCCGACCAGACGATCTCGGTGAAGATGTCGAAGAAGCTCGAGACCGTCGGCTGGCCGCCGACGGGAGCCGGCGTGGCCGACTCGAGGAACACGTCGAAGAAGCTGTCCGGAGCGAGCAGGCCCGGCGTCGGCTCGCTGTCCCGACCGCTGCCCAGCGTCGAGTAGAGATCGCCACCGACCTGCCCGGCGCTGTTCACCCCGAACTTGAGGGTCTGGATCTGCGCCTGGCCGGCCCCGAGGTCGTCGAACACCGCGAAGCGCACGGGCGTCGTGGTCGGGTACGGCGGAGCGGGTGACCAGCTCTCGAGGAAGACGTCGAAGAACGAGGCGTGGGCCGGGGCGCTCGCCAGCAGTAGAGCGGCGGCCAGGACGACGGTGCTCAGGACTCGGTAGCCACGGCGCATGCAGGAACCCCCTGTTGAGTCCGTGCCGGCCGCGATTCGGGGAACCTCGACCCGCCGGGGCACGGCCATTCCCCGAGCGAGCCGTCCAAGACTAGCACCGGGCTCGACGGCGATACCACAACAGAATCTGCGGGGAGTCGCGGCTTCGACATGACCCGGTGGGAGTCACGATATCCGGATTCCGTCGGCAAACCGGAAGGGCGGGTTGCGGAGCCCCGGGAGGTGGACGATCCCGGACCTTCCGACGCCCTCCACCTCTCGGGTCGGCCCGCGCCACCCCGAGTCAGGCCCCGATCGGCTCGCCGGCCGTCGCCGGTTCCGCCGCGCCGGTCTCCGCGCCGACGGCGGCGGGTTCGGCTTCGGGCACGCGCACGACCACCAGCGTCACGTCGTCCTGGGGCTCGGTCCCATCGAGGAAGGTGTGCAGCCCCTCGAGCAGTCCCTCCGCCACCGCGCGGGCCCCCAGGTGGGCCGGCACGGCGGCCACCGCGTCGTGCAGGCGCTCATCGCCGAACATCTCCCCCGCCGCGTTCATCGCCTCGCTGACGCCGTCGGTGTAGAGCACCAGCAGGTCGCCGGGTTCGAGCGCCATGCGGTCCTCCTCATAGGTGACGTCCTCGAGGATGCCCAGCAGCACGCCGCCCCGCTGGAGCAGGTGCCGGTG
>CAYNPF010000417.1:0-2145 GCA_964398895.1 uncultured bacterium | reverse complement strand
CAGGGCGCGCGAGCGCGCCGGCGCGCTGCGTTTTCCGATGATGTGCGTCAACGACGCGCGCATGAAGTACCTGTTCGACAACCGCTACGGCACCGGCCAGTCGGTGTGGGATGCGATTATGCGCACCACCAACCTGATCGTCGCCGGAAAATCGGTGGTGGTCGCAGGCTACGGCTGGTGCGGCAAGGGTGTGGCGCTGCGCGCGGCCAGCCTGGGCGCGCGGGTGATCGTGTGCGAGGTCGACCCGGTCAAGGCGATCGAGGCCCAGATGGACGGCTACCAGGTGGTCTCGATGGCCGCGGCGGCGCCGCGCGGCGACGTGTTCATCACCGTGACCGGCAACAAGTCGGTGCTGCGTCGCGAGCACTTCGCCGCCATGAAGGATGGCGCCATCGTCGCCAACAGCGGGCACTTCAACGTCGAGATCGACATCCCGGCGCTCGAGCGCATGTCCTCGCGGCGGCGCACGCTGCGGCCGTTCGTCGAGGAGTTCACGCTCAAGGGTGGCAAGAAGGTCTGCCTGCTGGGCGAGGGGCGGCTCATCAACCTTGCCGCCGCCGAGGGACACCCGGCGATGGTGATGGACATGTCGTTCGCCAACCAGTCGCTGTCGCTCGAGTACCTCAAGAAGAAGGCGAAGACGCTGGGTCGCGACGTCTACGTGGTGCCGCAGAACATTGACCACGAGGTGGCGCGCCTCAAGCTGAAGACCATGGGCATCACCATTGACACGCTGACGCCCGAGCAGGTGAAGTACCTGGGCTCCTGGAGCGAGGGGACGTAGCCGCACCCCGGCACTCCGTCTGCTCCATCGTCGGGCCCGGCCCTTCGGCCGGGCCCGCTTGCTCGGATAGGTCCGCTCCCCGTAACGTGCCCGCATGCTCTCCGGCCGACTGCCCCATGATCTCGAGCCCAATGCCTGGGCGCGCCTGCTCGAGGCGCGTCGCGCGGCGGGGGCGGCGCTGCTGGACCTGGCCGAGACCAACCCGACGCACGTCGGGCTGGGCGGGGCCGGCCTCGAGGAGCTGGCGGCGCTGGCGCAGGCGGCCGGAGCGCGCTACGAGCCCGATCCGCGCGGCTGTCGCGCCGCGCGCGAGGTGGTGGCCGGCTACTACGCCGCCCGCGGGCTGGTCGTGGACCCCGAGCGCGTCGTGCTCACCGCCAGCACCAGCGAGTCCTACACCCACCTCTTCCGCCTGCTCGCCGATCCCGGCGGCACGTTCCTGGTGCCGGCGCCCAGCTACCCGTTGTTCGAGCCGCTGGCCCAGCTCGAGGGGGTGACGCTGCGGCCCTACCGGCTGGCCTGGGACGGGGCCTGGCATCTCGACACCGACTCGCTGGAGCGGGCCTGCGGCGACGACGTGCGCGGCGTGATCGTGGTGCAGCCCAACCACCCGACCGGCTCCTGCCTCGATGGGGCGGAGCGCGAGCTGCTCGCCGCGCTGTGCCGGCGACACGGCGCGGCCATCGTCGCCGACGAGGTGTTCGGCGACTTCACCCGCGGCGCGGAGCCGCTGGCGAGCTTCGTCGGCGAGGCGCGCGTGCCGACGTTCGTGCTGAGCGGCCTGTCCAAGGTCTGCGGCATGCCGCAGATGAAGCTGGGCTGGATCGTGGTGGACGGTCCGCCGGCCGAGCGCGCGACCGCCCTGCGCGGGCTGGAGTGGATCGCCGACCTGTTCCTCTCGGTCTCGACCCCGGTGCAGGTGGCGTTGCCGCGCCTGCTCGCCGCGCGCGGGCCGTTCCAGGCCCGGGTGCGGGAGCGGCTGGCGCGCAACCTCGCCGCGCTGGGGCGGCTGGTCGCGGCGCGGCCCGAGCTGGAGGTGATGGCCGCCCAGGGCGGCTGGGCCGCGGTGCTGCGGGTGCCGCGCCTGCGCAGCGACGAGGACTGGGCGCTGGCGCTGCTCGAGCGCGACGTCGTCGTGCACCCGGGGCACTTCTACGATTTCACCGACGAGGGGCACCTCGTCCTCAGCCTCATCCCCGAGCCGGACGTCTTCCACGCCGGCGTGGCGCGCATCGCGGAGGTCGCCGCCGTGACGTGACCGCCGCGGGCCGCGCTGGGGGAGGCCGGCTGCCGCGCTCGTCGCGCCGCGGGGGCTGCGCTCTGGCGTCCGGTCCGCCGACCGCGCATGCTCGCCGGGTTCG
>CAYNPF010000416.1:0-2145 GCA_964398895.1 uncultured bacterium | reverse complement strand
CGGGGAGCCCTACGAACGACACCCGTGGGAACCGGCGCTCAAGGCGGCGCTGCGCCGCGAGCGCTGGCGCGCCGAGGTGGAGGGGCGCTGGCTGACCCTGGCGCGCAAGCGGCTCGACGCCACCGACGGCGAGCCGGAGAGCGTGCAGACGCTGTGGGGCACCTGGGCCGTGGCCGACCTCGAGGCGCGCGCGCTCGGCACCACCTGGCTGGCGCGGCTGGAGGACCGACAGGCCCGCAGCACGGACCATCCGAACGACGGCGCCATCGCGGACGGCTCGGGCCGCTGCACGCGACGGCTGTGGCAGATCGAGCTGGGGACCCGCCGGGCGCTGCCGCGCGCGCTGAGCGCCGAGGCCCGCTGGCTCTACCTCGACCGCAGGGAGAGCCGGCGCGCGCCCGAGTCGCCGCTGTCCTTCCACGCCGTGGACCGCGTGATGCAGCTCGAGCTGCGCTGGTCGCCCCGGCCCAACCTCGCCCTGCGCGGCGGCGGGCTGTTCGACCGCGTCTCCACGGGCTGCGATCCCCTCCCCGAGAACCCGCACAACACCCGCAACGAGTCGCGCGCCTACGTCGGCCTCGCCCTGCGCTTCGGCCGCCTCTCGCTCACCGGCACCGAGGGAATCGAGCTGGACCCGGAGCACTACGAGGTCTGGAACCACCACGACAAGGGGTTCCTGCAGCTCCAGACGACCTTCTGAGGGGCCGGGAAGACGGGCCGGCCGCAGGGGGATACCCCGGTCCGGACGCTTGCCACCTCGCAGCCCGGTCGGTATCGTCGGCGCCATCCACGTCGCCCGCGTGCGGAGCCACCGCATCCCCGGGCACCCCTTCAGGCAAGGAGAACGCGATGCGCGCACGTCCCTGGTTGTTCCTGCTGGCCGCTGCCGCCCTGGTGGCGGCGGGAACGGCTGCGGCGGATCCGGTCGGCCGTTACCTCTACGTGTCCCCGATGGCCGGCTACACCATCTTCGACGGTGACTTCCAGTGGCCGGGCACGCACACGATCACCGACGACCTCTACGCCGGCGGACGGCTCGGCTACCAGCTTGGCTCCACCTGGGCCCTCGAGCTGGCGGGCGGCTACACGCCCACCCACGAGGACGTGGACGGCGGCCAGGACCTGTCGTTCGTGCACGGCACCGGCAACCTGGTCTTCAGCCCTTGGGCGTCGCACCTCGGCGGTCCCTACCTGTTCGCGGGCGCGGGCGCCGGCCGACTGGGCGCCAGCGGCGGCGGCGGACCCGACGCGCACCTGAACCAGGGCCTGGTCGAGGGCGGCGCCGGCCTCAAGCTGTGGCTCAGCGACGCCATCGGCGTGCGCCTCGAGGCGCGCGTCAGCCACTGGCTCCCCAAGGACTCCAACGGCGCCCCCAGCGTGAACTACTTCATGCTGACCGGCGGCCTGACCTTCGGGATCGGCGCCCATGGCCGCGACACCGACGGCGACGGCGTGCCCGACAGCCGCGACAAGTGCCCGGCCACCCCGAAGGGCGCCACCGTGGACAAGAAGGGCTGCCCGAGCGACACCGATGGTGACGGCGTGCTCGACGGCCTCGACCAGTGCACCACCACGCCCAAGGGCTGCACCGTGGACGCGAAGGGCTGCCAGAGCGACACCGACGGCGACGGCGTGTGCGACGGCCTCGACCAGTGCGCCGACACGCCCCGGGGCGCGACCGTGGACGCGAAGGGCTGCCCGAGCGATGCGGACGGCGACGACGTGCTCGACGGCATTGACCAGTGCAACGACACGCCCAGGGGCTGCACCGTGGACGCGAAGGGCTGCCCGAGCGACGCGGACGGCGACGGCGTGTGCGACGGCGTGGACCAGTGCCCGAACACCCCGGCCGGACTCAAGGTGGACGAGAAGGGCTGTGTGATCGAACTGGTCGAGCGCGAGACCGAACTGATGGACACCGGCCGGATCCGGCTCCAGAACATCAACTTCGACATCGGCAAGGCGACGCTGAAGCCCGAGGCCTACCCGACGCTCGACGCGGTCGGCACCGTGCTGTCGCAGTGGCCGACGCTGCGCATCGAGATCGCCGGTCACACCGACGACACCGGCGGCGCGGCGATCAACCGCAAGCTGTCGCAGGCGCGGGCCCAGTCGGTGCTCGACTACCTCAAGGGCAAGTACCCG
>CAYNPF010000415.1:0-2149 GCA_964398895.1 uncultured bacterium | reverse complement strand
GAGCAGGTGCCGGTGACCACCGCGGCGCCGCAGCAGCGGCCAGTTGTGCCCCGCGTTCGCCGAGACCAGCTCGCGCCCGGTGCCGTCGATCCGGGCGAGGAAGAAGCTGGCGAACTGCTGGATGGCCGTGCTGCGGTACAGTAACCGGTTGATGTTGGCGAGGATCGCCGCCGGCGTCGCCACCGCCGACGCCTGCGTGCGCAGCGCGGCCTGGAGCATGGACGAGAGCAGCGCCGCCGGCACGCCCTTGCCCGAGACGTCGGCGATGGCGACGAGCCACGAGCCGTCGGCCCCCGGCACCACGTCGTAGAGGTCCCCGCCCACGTGCTTCGACGGGATGGTCAGCGCATGGACCTCGCAGCGCGGCAGCCGCGGGAAGCTCGAGAGCAGCGAGCGGCTCTGGATCTGTCGGGCGAGGTTGAGCTCCTCCTCGAAGCGCGCCACGGCCACGCGGTCGCGCAGCAGCAGCGCGTTCTGCAGCGACACCGAGACCCGGCCGGCCAGCGAGTCGAGCAGCGCCACGTCCTCGGCGGTCAGGGTGGTGTCCACCAGCTTCTCGCCGAGCAGCAGCGCCCCCACCAGGTCGCCATGCCAGCGCAGCGGCACCACCAGGACCACCCCGAGCGAGGCCAGGAAGCGCCGGTCGGCCGGCTCGAGACCCGGAACGGGGTCGGCCACGCGGAAGCTGCCCTCGTCGGCCGGGACCCGCTCGAGCAGCGCCTGCACCCGGCCGAGCGTCGCCTCGTCCGGCATGGCGCAGGCGCCGCTGCGGGCGATCGGGGTGCCGTGTCCGAACACCACGATGTAGCCGGCGCACAGCATCATCGCCTCGGTGAGCGTCGTGATCGTCCGGCCGAGCAGCGTGTCGAGGTCAATGGTGGTCTGCAACTCGCCGCCGAGCCGCCGCAGCACGTTGCGGTAGTCCGACGGGTCGCGCAGGAAGGAGCGATCGAGCAGGTTCTCGAGCCAGGCCACGCCCGGCTGCGACAGCGCCAGCGCCACGATGAGCAGGACCGACTCGAAGATCCGCGTGTCGCCCCCGGTCGCCGCGGCGAGCGCCCGGGTCAGCGGCGTGCCCACGGCCAGGTAGCCGCCCACCAGCGCCGCCGAGACCAGCGCGTAGAGGATGCCCCGCCGCGCCAGCATGCGCGCATCGAGGAACTTGTAGCGCACCACCGCGTAGGCGATGGAACCCGGCCCCAGGGTCAGGGCCGCGAACATCAGGCTGGCCCGCAGCGCCTCGCCCATCTCCCAGCCCAGCAGCGTGGGGATCGGGCTGGCCAGGCTGTAGAGCACCAGGCAGGTGGACAGTCCCACCGCCACCACCCCGACCTGGCGGCGCAACCGGGGCACCCGCGCCCGCCGGTACGAGCCGGAGAGCAGGGCGATGGTGGCCAGGCCGAAGCCGAGGTTGACCAGCGAGAACAGCGTGCGGTGCACGTAGAGGAAGAAGCGGACCAGCAGCCCTGCCAGGGTGAAGAGCACCCCGAGGTGGTGCGGCCCCGGGACAGCGGCGTTCGCCGTCCAGGACGAGGCGGCCAGGACGAACAGGGCATGGAAGACGTGCGGGACGAAGAGCAGCGGCGCGAGGCCGAGGCGCAGGCCGCCGGCGCGCAGCAGCGGACGGCGGATGAAGGCCCGCTCCTCGGGGAACAGGCTGGCGAAGAGGAGCAGCGTCGGGAAGAACAGCTCCCACACGTAGGACAGGTCGCGCAGGGCGGTCGGGGTCTTGCCCGACTCGGAGGCCATGAAGCCGAGCGCCGCGAACACCGCGCCCAGGCCGCCGAAGAACAGCATCAGGGCGACGACGCGGTTCAGCCGCTGCCCCGGGTTCTCCCGCAGGATGAGGAAGCCGAACAGGAAGATCAGCCCGCCCAGCGACAGGTTCAGCGTGGACAGGAGCAGGAAGGCGTTCATCGGACCCCCGCGCCCGGCACCCGCCGGGTCCGAACCATCCTACGCGCGGCGAGCCCGCCGGTTGCGTTCGCGCCGCCGCGGCGCCTCGTAGCGGGCCACCACCGTGCTGGTGATCCCCCCGCGCACGTTGAAGCGACCGATCACCGCCAGCCGGCGGGGCCGCAGGGCCCGGACCAGGTCGTCGAGGATGCGGTTCGTGACCTGCTCGAAGTAGTGGCCCTCGTTGCGGAAC
>CAYNPF010000414.1:0-2149 GCA_964398895.1 uncultured bacterium | reverse complement strand
TCACAGTGGGCAGCTCGGTCCCCGCTAGAGAGCATTCCGATTTTCGCAGCTCGTGGATTCGCCACGCCGCAGCGCCCGTGTTGTCGAGTTGGTGCCCGCCTACCAATGAGGTCCATCCCACAGAGCGGACGGGCGCGCTCTGATCGTCCGGTGCCACCGCCGGCAGTATCGGCAAGTCACACGGCCCGCTGCCGACTCCGCTTGCGCGGCCTGTGGCGGGCGCACAGGGGAAGGAGGTCACACGGGAGGGGGTCGCTCCCGCGCGAGTGCCGATCGGCTCGGCCCCACACTCGTCGAACAAGCGCATCTGCTGCAGCGCCACCGGCCGCGGCTGGCTGCCGTGGTGGACGCCCTGACAGCGGGTGCAGGTGCACGCCTCGACCGGCGTCGCGGCGTAGACGCAGCGCGCGTCGCAGGCGAGGCCGGCGCTCACAGGTCGCTCCCGGGGCGGTCCGCCTCGACGGCCGCGCGCACCGCCCGGTCCGCGGCCTCGAGGGTCGGGAAGTCGTGCCGCAACCGCCGCATCGCGCCGGACAGCGCCCCGCGTCCGCGACGGCAAGGCACCATCGCCAGGAAGCGACCGGCTCGCGGGCCGTGCAGTGGCACCACCCATCCGATAACCAGCCCGTCGGGACCGATGCGCACGGGGGTGCCCTTCATCCCTCCACCTCCGCCAGCGTCTGGCCCAGGCACGCCTCGTGACGTTCCGACAGGTCCTCGACGATCTGCGCCAGGTCCTCACGCTCGGGCTCGGGGGTGGGCAGCGCGGGCGGGAGAGCCTCACGCCGGCGCCACTCGGCCCGCACCGCCTCGACCGCCTCGTCGATGCTTACCAGGCCCGGCAGCGTGACGTTGCAGGCGCGATGCGAGACGATCGGCTGCCACCTCTGATTGGCCTGGATGACCATGCCGATGTACGGCGAGTCAAGCCGGTCGGTGAGGTGGACGGCGACGACGGTGCTCATGCCACCCTCCGGTGAAGCTGCGCGGCGTATGCCCTGGCGATGCGAAAGAAGCCCGCGTAGAGGGCGAACCATGCCACCCCGTCCTCGCCGGACGCCTCGACGAGCTCGACCGCCGCGCGCAGCACCTCGGCCTCCAGACGGTCAGGGACCGCCGCCGCGGCCACCGGCGCCATGTGCTGATGGGCGAGCGTCTGCACGACCTGGCCGAGCAGCGCCCCAAGTAGCGGGCACGTCGGCACGGGAGAGGGAAGGGCGCCGGCCGGTCCTGCCCCGGCTTCCGACCTTGGATGCTGGCTTCCCTCGGAGTCGAACCGTCGACTGGTCGGCCTGCTCTCGGGCCGCAGCCCCCCCGATGAGCTACGAGATACCGCAGCCAGATCCTCCTGCGCGACGTTTCGTCGCGTGACAGCGCCCGTCTGATCCTGTGTCGCTCCACCCGCCTTCTTCGCCTGCCAGGTGGCGTGCTTCTTCGCCCGGATCGCCGCTCGCTCGGCGGGGGTGCGCGCCGCGTTGCGCGCGCGCATCCGTTCCGCTTGCGCCTGACGTCGCTCGACTGTCCAGCTCATGCCCGGCCCCCGAGGCGGGGTCTAAACTCTATTTGCGGTTCCACGTCCTTGCTGATGAAGACGTCGTACCACGGCGCCTGGGCTTCAGGTGGCACCTCGGAAAAGACATCTCCGAGCGCCACATACTTGATTGCCGCCCGGTCGTACTGTGCTTCCGCTCTCATGACGAGCACTTTGCTGAGGATGGTTCTCGCGAGCTCGGGGTGCTCGCTGATCAGATCAAAGGAAATCTGGAATTTCCCAATGTGCCTATCGGCCATCACCCGTTCCCTCCTTGCAGCGAGCGCGCCGCTCGCTCGGCGGGGGTGCGCGCCGCGTTGTGCTGGCGCATCCGCCCCGCTTGCGCCTGTCGTCGCTCAACTGTCCAGCTCATGCCCGGCCCCCAATCTCGTGCCGCCGCTCGTAGGCCGCGACCTGGTCGGGGCTGATGCGGATACGCCCACCGACGCGCACCGCAGCGATCTCCTTGCGGTGGATCATCCGCCGCACCGTCTTGACCGCGACGCCCCAGCCCTTGGCGACCTGCTGCACGGAGAGGCTCGCCGGGCTCACGACGCACCCCCGGCCAGCCTGGACGCTGCGGCGCGCTTGTCGTCAACCCACTGCGCCAAGCCCTCA
>CAYNPF010000413.1:0-2156 GCA_964398895.1 uncultured bacterium | reverse complement strand
CGCCTGGCCCAAGCGGGTCTTGGGCGGGATGCCTCCCTGTTCGCGTTCTGCCTTGGCGAAGAGTTCCTCGACCAACGGCACCGAGTCCTTCTCGCGCATGGCCTGGCGGTCGGCGCCCTCGGGCAGTTCGCGTTCGTTGCGGAAGAGTTGGTCGATGGGGCGCAGATAGTCGGCCGCGCCGAGTTCGCCGGCATCGACGGCCTTGACGAAGTAGCGGCGCGCGTGCGCCCAGCAGCCCAGGTGGACGATGCGCGCGTCCTCCCGGCCGATGTCGGCCAAGCCCGGCGCGCCGTCGGTCTGGAGGCGACCGCGGAACTCGGCCAGGCGCTCGGCCGGCCCGGTGGGCGTCTTGGTTTTGGCGTATTCGAACCAGACCGGTCCGTCGTGGGCGCGGTAGGCCCAGTAGGTCGCCTCGTGCGTGCCGCCGGGGCGGCCGGGGTCGAGCAGGTCGATCGGGGTGGCGTCGAGATGGATGTAGCCGCCGGCCCAGACCTGCCGGCGGATCGCCTCGACCATCGGGGCCACGCGCTGGCTCAACTGCGCCATCAACGAGACCTGGGTGGAGCGGGCCAGCGAGACGCCGATGCGCTCGAGCTGTTTTTCGATGCGGTGATAGGGCTGGTGCTCGCAGAAGTGGGCCGCCGCGAGGTAGCCGACCAGGCTGGCGTGCACCCGCGAACGCGGCAGCACATCGGCGGGCCAGTCGGCGCACACCGGCGCGGTCTTGGCGGGACTGACGAAGACCGTGCGCTCGCAACGTTTCACGTAATACTGGGCCGGCCGGCGGGCCAGCACTTCGAGCACCTCGGTGAAGCCGGGTTGGCGCGGCCGGCCCGTCACCGGGCAGATCAGGTGCTTCAACTCGGGCGCCGGCACTTGAATCGTCTCCCGCGGCAGCGCGGGGTCGAGCGGCCGGGGGCCCTTGGGCGCGCGCGGCTTGGCCGTCTTCGGCTCGGGCGCCGGCGCCGGCTCGCTCACCACCGGGGACGGGCTCACCTGCGCGACGATTTGGGCGATCTCCAGGTTCTCCTCGGGCGCCGTGCGGTGCTTCTCGGATTTGCGGCCGAAGAGCTGAACCTCCAGATCCTGGATGCGCAGTTGCAGCCAACGGTTCTGCTCGCGCAGCGCCGCCACCTGCTCGGGCAGGGCGGCGGAAGCGGCTGGAGGGGATGGCATCATCGATGGGCGTATCTTGTTGGCGGAGAACAGGTTAAGGCAAGCCTATTTTGTTGTTAATCAAAGATTTGTTGTGCTTTTCCGCTCCAGCGCCGTCGCCGTTTCGCGCCGGCCAGTTCCAGCCCGCCCAGCAACAGGTGCAACTGCGCCGGCGTGAGCTCGGCCGGCTCGTCGGCGCGCGTCGGCCAGGCGAAGCTGCCCCGCTCCAGCCGCTTCGCGCAGACCCAACGGCCGTCGTCCTCCCAGCACAGCAGCTTGACCGTATCGCGCCGGCGGTTGCAGAAGACGAACACCTCGCCGCAGCGCGGTCGCCGCCGCCAACCCGACTCGACCAGCCCGTGCAGCCCGTCGAAGCCCTTGCGCAAATCGGTGGCGCCCACCGCTAGGTAGACCGCGGTATTGGCGCTCAGCGCGAGCATGGCCCGAGGAGCGAACGAACCAGATCGGCCACGCCCGGCGCGGCCGGATCGACATGCAGCTCCACGCTCGCCCCCTGCGGCCAACGCACCACCAACGTCGGACTCGTGACCGTCGCCATGCCAGCCCGTGCCGGCCCGCCCTCGCCGCGCAGCCGCACCGGCACGAATCCCCGCACCGAACCCATGTCGTGCATGTCGCGCTCGTGCGCACCGCGGCGGTACAAATGATTGCGCAACGCCGCCACGCCCACTGCGCGCGACCGCGCGAACGCCGCCTGCGTCGAACCGCTCCGGCGATACTCCGCCACCACCTCCGCCCACTGTGCCGCCGTCAGGCGTGCCCTTCGTCGTTTCGTTACTTCCATGCCCAGAGCTTACCAGCTCCGCCCCCACGTGTCTTCACGTCCTAGTTGAACGCTTACGACGAATCGCGTGCATGCCCAGCACCCGTTGCGACGGGTGCTGGCGCTGGTCGACTTCACTTTTGCGCGCGAGGTGGTGGCGCACACCTACGGCGACAACGGCAACGTCTCGCTCGACCCGGCGGTCCTGCTCAAGCTG
>CAYNPF010000412.1:0-2159 GCA_964398895.1 uncultured bacterium | reverse complement strand
CAACCAGTACGGCGATCCCACCGACTGGCAGAACACGCAGAATGCCGGCGATCCCGGGATCTACATGCGGGTGCGGACGCGCTACACCTACCACTGCATCACCCCGCTGATCGGCTCGCTGATCTCGGGGGGCGCGATCCCCATCCAGGCGCAGGCGACCTACCGGAACGAGCTGTTCGACTAGCACGGCGGACCACGAACGGAGGCACGACGAGCATGAGGGGTGGCGGCAACGACCGGAAGCGCGGGCGCGCGCAGCGGGGCGTGGCGATCATCGAGTTCGCCCTCGTCCTGCCCCTGCTCGTCCTGCTCGGGCTGCTCACCATTGACTTCGGCCGCCTCGTGCAGTCCCGGCTCATCATCAGCAACGTCAGTCGCGAGGGCGGCAGCCTGGCCTCGCGCCAGACGAACGTGGACACCACGCTGGCCACGCTGCTCACCGTCTCCGCCCGCCCGTTGGACCTGGCCGGACGCGACGGGCGCATCATCATCACCCGGCTCACCGCCGGCCAGTCGGCCAGCAAGCCGGCGCCGACGGTCGCGGTGGCGGTGTCGTCGGGCGGCCTGGCGGTCACGAGCAAGATCGGCACCGGCCGCTCGTACTATGGTCTCACGCCGCGCATGTACAACCACCTGACCTACACGACCGCCAACGGCATGGCCGAGATCTCCGAACTGACCGTCGTCGAGGTCTACTACCGTTACCGACCCATCACCCCCCTGCCGCGGTTCGTCAGCGGCATGCTGACCGCGGACCAGGGCGGGATGATCGTCTGGAGCAAGGCCGCGTTCTGACCGGGGGCCCTCCCGGGGAGCCGACGCCGGTGGAAAGGAACATGGCGATGAAGAGGCGGGCACGGGGCGATACCGGGACCATCCTGGTTGCCTTCACGCTGTTCATTCTGGTGCTGCTCGGCTTCGCCGCGCTCGGCATCGAGGGTGGCCGCTGGTTCATGGTCCGCGCCGAGCTGTCGAAGAGCGTGGACGCCGCCTCGCTCGCCGCCGCCAGGAACATCACCAATCCGCTCCCGAGCGTGACCCCGCAGTCGCTCGCCCTCGACTATGCGGCGGAGAACTTCCCGGTCGGCTACCTGGGCACGCCGACCGGCGGGCACACCGGCGCCGTGCAGTTCACGGCCCAGTTGATCGGCAACGACAAGGTGCAGGTGGACGGCACGGTGAGCGCCACCGCCATCCTGTCGCGGGTCGTCAATTCCGACTTCAACCTCATCCCCACCACCAGCCGGGGCGTGGCCCAGAAGAAGGAAGTCGAGATCATGCTGGTTCTCGACCGCTCCGGCTCGATGAGCGGCACCCCGATGTCCCAGTTGAAGACGGCGGCGCGGAACTTCGTCAACATGTTCGCCGCCACGCAGGACAAGGACAAGATGGGAATGATCAGCTTCGCCACCACGAACACGATGGACCGCACCCTGGGCATCAACTACGTCACGGCCATGAACAACGCCATCAGCAACATGAGCGCCGTCGGCGCCACGAACCCCGAGGACGCCCTGGACAAGGCCGATGGCCCGGGTGGCTTCACCGACCAGTCGGGCTACCCGGCCGATCGGCGCATCCAGCAGTTCCTGATCTTCTTCTCCGACGGACGGCCCACTGCCTTCCGCGGCACCTTCCGCTACCGCAACACCGACTACGACGAGATCGCCGTGGTCTACGGGAACTGCGAGTACGGCGAGTACGACATGGTCGACAACTTCGCCAGTCCGTCCACCGGGAACGACGTCTCCTCGCCGCTGCCACGCCCGACCGGCGACGGCTCCAGCACCCGGGTGCCGTGCCCGGGAATCAGCGGCCGGTCCTACACGACGCGCTGGTACAGCTTCATCACCAACCCGGTGCCCAACGGCTCCGGCGGTTACTACCCGGCCACGCAGAGCTGCATCTCCGAGCCGGACCTGCACGACCACATCTGCACCATGGCCAGCAGCCTGGCGCTACAGCACGCCGCCGAACTCAAGGCCAAGCACATCAAGATCTACACGATCGGCCTGGGCAGCCACGTGAACACCAGCTTCATGCAGAGCCTGGCCAGCAGCCCGACCATGTACTACTACGCGCCCAGCACGACGGCGCTGCAGGCGCTGTTCCAGCAGGTGGCCAACGAGATCAAGCTGCGCCTGGTGCAGTAGCCCGGC
>CAYNPF010000411.1:0-2164 GCA_964398895.1 uncultured bacterium | reverse complement strand
TTGACGTGCACGCCCATGGCCTCGCCCAGGATGAAGGCCAGCGTGGTCTTGCCCAAGCCGGGCGGCCCGTAGAGCAGCACGTGGTCGAGCGCCTCGCCCCGCAGCCGCGCGGCCTCGAGGAAGATGCGCAACTGGTCCTTGAGCCCGGCCTGCCCGACGAAGTCGCCGAGCGCGAGCGGCCGCAGGCGCTGCTCCTCCTGCAGGTCCTCGGGCAGGACCGCGGGATCGGCGATGCGGTCGTGGTGGGGCGGCACCGCCCGCAACGGCGGACGGCGATCGTTCGGGCTCATCGCTTCTCCCCGCCGGAGGCCGGCCGGCCCAGCAGGGCGAGGGCGCGGCGGACCAGCTCGTTGAACGACAGGTCCTCGTCGGCTGCGGCGGCCCGGCGCACGGCCTCCTGGGCCTCGGTCGCGCTGCACCCCAGCGTCCGCAGCGCGGCGACGGCGTCGTTCCACTGCTCGGAGCGCGGCAGCACGCGGCCGTCGCGCGCCGTCGCCGGGAGCGCGTCGAGCTTGTCGCGCAGTTCGACCACCAGGCGCTCGGCCGTCTTCTTGCCGATGCCCGGCACGCTGGTGAGCAGACCGACCTGTTCCTCGCGAATGGCGCGACGCAGGGCCGCCGGACGCAGCCCGGACAACACCGCCAGCGCCAGCTTCGGCCCCACGCCGCTCACAGCGATCATCTGGTCGAAGAGCTCGAGTTCGTCGGCCTCGGTGAAGCCGAAGAGCTGGACCGCGTCCTCGCGCACGATCTGGCGCGTGCGCAGCGTCAGCTCCCGCCCCTCGGGCGGCAGGTTCGCAGCCGTGTGGCAGGAGACCTGGACCAGGTAGCCGACCCCGCCGGCCTCGACGACGCAGGTCCCGGCGGTCTTCTCGAGCAGGACACCACGCAGGCGGGCGATCATCGGCGGCCCCGCCCCTGGAGCAGCGCCTCGAGGTTCCTCGCCGCCGCGGTCATGGCGCGGGCCGGCTCGCTGCGCCGCGCGCGCTGCAGGTGGCAGATCGCCGCGGCCAGCGCGTCGGAGGCGTCGGGCGGCAGGGCCCCCTTCACCCCCAGCAGGCGGCGGACCATAAAGGCCACCTGGTCCTTCGAGGCCGCGCCCGAGCCGGTGACGCTCAACTTGATCTCCCGCGGGCTGTACTCGGCGATGGCCATCCCGCGGGCGACCGCCGCCACCAGCAGGGCGCCGCGCACGTGGCCCAGGACCAGGGTGGAGCGCACGCTCTCGTGGTAGAAGGCCTCCTCGACCACGACCGCGTCGGGCTTCCACTCGTCCATGACCTCGCCGGCCCGCGCGGCGATGGCGTGCAGGCGGTGCGGCAGGTCGAGCCGGGCGGGCGGGGCGACGACCCCGTGGGCCAGCGCGCGGAACGCGCTGCCCTCGCGCTCGGCCACGCCGAAGCCGGTGCGACGGCTGCCGGGGTCCAGGCCCAACACCCTCATGGTGTGCGTGCCCTCCACGGCGCCCGCCCCGGTCCTACCGGGACAGCTTGGCCATCAGCTCGTCCGACATGCTGAAGTTGGCGTAGACCTTCTGCACGTCGTCGTGGTCCTCGAGCATGTCCACGAGCTTCAGCAGCGACTCGGCCTGCTTCTCGCTGATCGCGACCAACTGGCTGGCCAGCTTGGTGAGCTCGGCGCTCTGCGTCGGCACCGACTTCGCGGCCAGCGCCTCCTTGACCGCCTCGAGATGCGCGGGCGGGGTCAGGATCTCGAAGGTGTCGCCCTCGTTGGTGACGTCGTCGGCCCCGGCCTCGAGCACGATCTCCATCAGGGCGTCCTCCTCGATCACGGACTTCTCCACCATGATGACGCCGCGCGGCTTGAACAGGTAGGCCACGCTGCCGGCCGCCCCCAGCGCCGAGCCGTGCTTGGTGAAGATGTTGCGGATCTCGCCCGCGGTGCGGTTGCGGTTGTCGGTGGCCACCTCGACGAGCACCGCCACTCCGCCGGGCCCGTACCCTTCGTACTGGGTCTCCTCGTAGTGGACGCCCTCTTCGAGGCCCGCGCCGCGCCGGATGGCGCGCTCGATGTTGTTCGCCGGCATGTTGACCGACTTCGCCCCGTTGATGGCGGTGCGCAGCCGGGGGTTCATGTTCGGATCCGCGCCGCTGCGGGCCGCGATCGTGATCTCCTTGATGAACTTGGAGAACACCTTGCCGCG
>CAYNPF010000410.1:0-2165 GCA_964398895.1 uncultured bacterium | reverse complement strand
TCGTCATGAAGTAGCGCGTCACCTCGGGGTGGGTCACGGTGATCGGGCCGCCGCGCTGGATCTGGCGTTCGAACAGCGGCACCACCGAGCCCTCGCTGCCCAGCACGTTGCCGAAACGCACCGCCACGAAGCGGGTCGGCGCCCGGTGCGCGCGGCTCTGCATCAGCATCTCGCACACCCGCTTGCTCGCCCCCATGACACTGGTCGGGTTCACCGCCTTGTCGGTCGAGATGAGCACGAACTTGTTCACACCGTGGCGCTCGGCGGCGTCGAGCAGGTTGCGCGACCCGACGACGTTGTTGAGCACCGCCTCGCGCGGGTTGGTCTCGAGCAGCGGCACGTGCTTGTGGGCGGCCGCGTGGAAGACCACGGTCGGGCGGAAGCGGGCGTGGGCCTGCTCGACCGCCGCCTGGTCGCGGATGTCGGCGACCACGGCGTGGAGCGACAGCGACGGGTACTGGGCCTGCAGCTCGTTGTGGACGTAGTAGAGCCCGTTCTCGGCGTGGTCGAGCAGCACCAGGCTGGCCGGGTCGAAACCCGCCACCTGGCGGGCCAGCTCGGAGCCGATCGAGCCGCCGGCCCCGGTCACCAGCACGCGCTGCCCGTGCAGGAACTCGGCGACCTCAGTCATGTTCAGGTGCACCGGCTCGCGCCCCAGCAGGTCCTCGAGCCGCACGTCGCGGATCTGCGACAGCGCGGTGCGCCCGTGCTGGAGATCCGAGAGGCCCGGCAGCGTCTTCACCCGCACCTCGGCCTCGGCGCAGACGCGGGCGATGTCGCGCACGACCTTGGCGGGGATCTCCGGGTCCGAGACGATCACGATCTCGACCCGCTGCTCCTTGACGATGCGCGGCAGGTCGGCGATCGAGCCCAGCACCTTCACGCCCTCGATCATGTGACCCGGCAGGCGCGGATCGTCGTCGAGGAAGCCGACCGGCTGGAGGACCTCGCTGCCCGCCGGCCCGCGGCGCATCTCGGTGATCAGGTGCACGCCGGCGTTGCCCGCCCCCACCACCAGCGCGCGGGCGGCGCGCAGCGGCACCGGCCCCAGCACCCGCTCGCGCGACAGCCGCCAGCCGAAGCGGACGCCGCCCATGAGCACGATCTCGAGCAGCCAGACGATGACCACCAGGCTGCGCGGGAACAGCGGCGGATAGGTGAACAGGTAGACGACCACCAGCGAGAACGCCGAGAGGGTGACGCCCTTGAGCACCTGGAACAGCGTCATCGTGCTGGCGTAGCGCCACAGGCCGTGATAGAGGCCGGCGGCGAAGAAGCCGACCAGCGACAGCCCGGTGAACCACGGCGCCGCCGTCCGGTAGCCCACCCAGTAGGCGGTCGGCACCGCGCCCTCGAAGCGCAGCAGCAGGGCCACCACGTAGGCCACCTGCAGCAGCAGCGCGTAGCCCAGCGTCAGCGTCAGGAAGCGCGGCGTCTTCTTCAGTGCCATGGCCTCATGGCCGCGTCGTGCGGCCGGCAGGGATCCGGGTGGGCCATCCTGACATGATCCCGGGAGGCAAAGACGGGGCAAGGGGCACCGGGAAAGCGGCGGTCAGGGTGGCGGCGTGCAGGCGCGATGCAGCGACTCCTCGTTCGGGGATCAGTCCCTCCCTACGACCCGTCCCGAACGCCGGGGACGGGCAGCATCGAGGTGCGGCCGCACCTCTGCGGCACGCACGGTCTTGCGCTGTGTGAGCCCAACACCCGAGCCCATGCATTCTAGGTGCCGTTTCGGAGGGGTGTCAAGTAAAGCGACTGTAATGTGTTAGCGGAATCGAACCCTGCAAGATGCACGGGAGATTGCGCTTCGCCCGAACGACCCGCCTCCGTCCCGGATCGGCGACCTGGCGGCGGCCTCGCATCGTGATCTGCCGCATCGCCCCACGCCCGACTGCGATGCGCCCCATCTGCAAAGGATTCCGACGGCGGGTGAGGCGGTCATCGCCGGCCCCGGGCTCGTCGGCGGGGAGCCGTCTCGCGGGTAACGGTCCGCACCGGCGGGCAAGCCGCCGGTCTGCAGTGGGGCAAGGCGTCGCAGGAGCGCAGCGAGCCCCGGTGGGCGCGGGCGACCGCGGGACGCGGCGCGGTTCGATCCGGCCGGAGACGGAAACGGCGACGTGCGGTGCGGCGAGAGGAACGATCAGCGGGCTGGTAGCGCTACGGGG
>CAYNPF010000409.1:0-2168 GCA_964398895.1 uncultured bacterium | reverse complement strand
GCGCAGCATCACCGGGCAGAACTCTTCGTGGCGGGAGGCGACGTCGAGGAACGCCATCTCCGCCATCCGCTTCGTCTTGCTGTAGTTGGCGACCGGCGCGACGAGGCTCTCCTCGTCCTGGGCCTCGACCTCGGCCGCGCCGCGCGTCGGGCAGTAGTAGACGGAGCAGGAGGAGGCGGCGACGAAGCGGATCTCGCGCCCCTCCGCGCGCGCCCGGAGGGCCGTCGTCTCGGCCAGCCGCCGCGCGGCCTGCACGTTGACCTCGGCGTTGAGGTGCGGGGCGAAGTCGGCCGTCGGGTCGTTGGAGAGGCCGGCGAGGTGGATCACGCCGCGCACGCCGTCGAGCCACGCCGGATCGATGCGCCGCAGGTCTCCCTCGAGCACCTCGAGGTTCGGATGGGCGGGGGGCGCGGTGCGGAACCACATGTTGTCCACGATCCGGACCTGCTCGCCGAGGGCGAGAAGCTCGGGGACCACGACCGAGCCGACGTAACCGCATCCGCCGGTGACGAGAACCACGCCGCGTTCGCCGATCGTCATGCCCGTGCGCCTCCCGCGCCGGCCGCTCTCCGCGGCCGATCCATCGATCGAACGGCTCATCGGCGGCCGCGGCCCGAAACTTGACCGCCCGCCGGAAGAGGGACGCGCCGGAAGGACGCTTCGCCGGGCGCCCGCCGCGCCGCCGCAGGAGGGCCGCGCCCGGAGGCGCTCCTGCGGCGGGCGTTTCCGCGGGGCGTCCCGCCGTCGCGGACGCAAAAGGGCGGCCCCGGGGGGCCGCCCTTTCGCGCGTTCAGGATGCAGGAGAGGCTAGTCGAGCCGGCTCAGCTCGACGCGCCGGTTCTTGGCGCGCCCTTCGTCGGTGGTGTTCGGGGCGATCGGCTTGTCCATGCCGTACCCCTTGGCGGCCAGCCGGCCGGCGTCCACGCCCTTGCCGACGAGGAAGTCCATCACCGCCTTGGCGCGGGCTTCGGAGAGCTTCTGGTTGTGGGCCTTGGCGCCGCGGCTGTCGGTGTGCCCCGCGACCTCGAGGCGCACCGCCGGGAACGCCTTCAGGGAGGCGGCCACGCGGTCGAGCGTCTCGACCGACTCCGGCTTCAGCGTCGCCTTGTCCGTGTCGAAGTAGACCCCTTCGAGGACCAGCGTCTGGCCCTTCTCGGGGATCATCTCCGGCTTCGGTTCGGGCAGCGGGCAGCCGGTCGCGTCTACCTTCACGCCCTTGGGGGTGCCGGGGCACTTGTCGATGCCGTCGGGCACGCCGTCGCCGTCGCTGTCCAGCGGGCAGCCGACCTTGTCCACCGGCCAGCCCTTGGGGGTGCCGGGGCACTTGTCGAGGCCGTCGTAGACGCCGTCGCCGTCGCTGTCGAGCGGGCAGCCGTCGTCGTTGACCTTCGCGCCCAGCGGCGTGTTCGGGCACTTGTCCTTGCCGTCCGGCACGCCGTCCTTGTCGGAGTCGAGGGGGCAGCCCTTCGCGTCCACCGGCCAGCCCTTCGGGGTGTTCGGGCACTGGTCGATGCCGTCGAAGACGCCGTCGCCGTCGCTGTCGATCGGGCAGCCGTTCAGGTCGACCTTCGCGCCGGCCGGGGTGCCCGGGCACTTGTCCTTGAAGTCCGGCACGCCGTCGCCGTCGGTGTCCTTGGGATGGCCGCCGAGGCCCCAGGCGTAGCCGAGCAGCGCCTGGACGTTGAGGACCTTCCCGCCGTCCACCAGGCCCTTCGAGCCGAGCGTCTGGTCGGCGCGGACCTGCCAGATGAAGTGGTCGAGGCCGCGGGTGAGGATCCGCTGGCCGACGCCGAGCGAGACCATCGCCCGGCTCATGTCGAGGTCGCCCGGCTCGCTGGCCTTCATCCAGCCGACCGACGGGGCGACGAACCACCGCGCGCGGTGGGTGTCGTTGCTGAGGAAGAACTCGGGCCCGGTCCGGACGGTCCAGACTTCGGGGTCGTCCGGCATGATGTCGGTCTTGAACTTCGTGTAAGTGGCGTCGGCGAACCACGACCACCTGCCGTCGAAGATGTGGGCGAACCGGAGGCCGAACGTCGGGGCGATCGACGTCTCGTCCCCGCGAAGGTCCTTGTCCGCGTGAGAGGCGCCCAACAGCACGCCGAGTTCGTTCTGCGGCTCGTCGTCTCCGCCGGCCAACGCCGGCGCCGGAGCGGCCAGCGCCGCGA
>CAYNPF010000408.1:0-2188 GCA_964398895.1 uncultured bacterium | reverse complement strand
ACGGGCGGTCCTGCCGCCCGCCGAGGCGATGACCCGCAGCACCTCGCTCACGCCGATACGGGCTGACAGGCCACCCTCCAGCCCGGCGTCGCGGGTGGCGGAGACGAGATCGGAGGCCTCCTCGTGGACGACCTGCCGGCCATCCACGCCCAGCGACGGCAGGTAGCGCAGCGCCACACCCACCAGCACCCGCTCGCCCGCCGGGACGATCGCGCCGGCCTGGAAGCCGACCGCGTCGCCGTCGAAGTCCACCGTGCTCGTGCCCATCCACTCGCCCGAGCTGGCGGTGAGCTCGTAGGAGTCGTCGCGGTGGGTCCACTCGATTCCCAGCCCCAGCCGGGCCCCCCGCCACGCGTGCGACACCGCCAGGCCCGAGCGCACCTCGCGGCTCTCCGCCGAGATCCGGTACGCGTTCGCCGGAGCCACACCCGGCTTGGTGGTGAAGGACTCCTCCTCGCGGCGCAGCACGGGCTGACCGGCATAGAGGGTCAGGCCGAAGCCGTGCACCGGCAGCGAGAGCCACCCGCCGGCGGTATCGAAGTACCCGTCGGTCTCGTCGTAGTTGCGGTAGTCCCCGGGCAGGTCCTGCCGCTTCACCCGTTGCAGGACCGGCGCCAGCATGACCCCGCGCGCCAGCGCGGCGGCCGGGTTGTCGAACGGCTCATCACCCGCCCAGCGGTCGGCCAGACCGAGTCCGGCCGAAGCCGCGGAGCCCGGTGCGGGCAGGGCCCCGGGAAAGGCGTAGAAGGCGGTGACGTCCAGCGGCACCGGGGTGCCGGCCCGGGACACCGACGCGGCACCGAGAAGCAACACCATGCAACACGTCCAGAGAAGCCTCACGATCACGCTCCGTACTTGTCGAGACGGCCGGCGTTGGCGAGCAACACCGCCATCAGGTCGTGGCTGGCGAGCACGCCGAGGCTCCCGGTGCGCGCGGCGTGCTCGTGGAATCGCGGCGCCCGGTCCGCCCCGCACAGCGGCGCGCACACGAGCGTCGGCACCGGATGCCACGAGTGCTGCTTGACGGGCACCGGCGTGGAATGGTCTCCGGTCACGCACAACACGTCCGGCTCGAGCGCCAGCAGGGCGGGCAGGGCCTGGTCCACGGCCTCGATGGTGGCGACCTTGGCGTCGAAGTTCCCGTCCTCGCCCGCCTGGTCCGTGCCCTTGACGTGGATGAAGAAGAAGTCGTGCTCGTTCCACGCCTGCTTCGCCGCCGCGAAGGCGTCGAGCGGCGTCTCCCCACCCACCGGAAGCACCTCCATGCCGGCGAGCTGGGCGACCCCGCGGTACATCGGATACGCGGCCAGCGCGGCCGCGCGCAGCTTGAAGCGCTCCCGGAAGCCCGGGAACTGCGGCCGGGCCGACAGCCCGCGCAGCAGCGCGGCGTTGGCCGGCTTCTCCGCGTGCAGCAGCGCCGCCGCCTGTTCGACGAAGGCGTTGGCGATGCGCGCCGTCTTCGCCGAGCCCGGCGCGTCGCCGAGCGGGGTCACCGGCGGGATGCGACGCCCCTCCTTGTGCGGATCGGCGTCGGTGACGTCACCGGCCAGGCCGGGGCCGCGCAGGACGACGACGAAGCGGTGTCCCTTGCCGGCCCGCAGCAGGATCTCGACGTCCTCGATGCGCCGCACCTTCTCCGCCAGCAGCCCGACCAGCCGGGTGCACTCCTCGGTGGGGATGCGGCCGGCGCGGCGGTCGGTGATCACGCCCCCGCCATCCACCGTGCAGAAGTTGGCGCGCGCGGCGACGTCGCCGTGCTTCAGCTCGAAGCCCGCGCCGATCGCCTCGAGCACGCCGCGACCCACCGTGGTCTCCACCGGGTCGTAGCCGAACAGCGCCAGGTGCCCGGGACCGCTGCCGGGCGTGATCCCCGGCGCCACCGGCAGGATCCGCCCCAGCGCGCAACGCGGCGTCAGGGCGTCGAAGTTGGGGGTACGCGCCGCCTCCAGCGGCGTGACCCAGCCGCGCGGCTCGGACGGGATGTCACCGAGACCGTCCATGACCAGCAGGACGATCCTGGTGGTGTTCTCGATGACGAGGGATTCGACCAGGGAATGGGGCACGGCACGGACTCCTTCCGGAGGAAAATGGGCGGCCACCGGCGGCTCGGGAGGGCTCGATCGGCCCCGACTGTAGCGAAAAGGCGCCCGCGCGGAAAGCGGCTGCCCGGGAACGAACGGGGCACCGG
>CAYNPF010000407.1:0-2190 GCA_964398895.1 uncultured bacterium | reverse complement strand
CACCCACGAACTGGTGCGGCACCGGGCCGGCTGGGCCTACTCGCAGCTCTCCCAGCGCTACGTCAACGAGTCCGAGTCGCCCTATGTCGAGCCGGCGGTGATCGCCGAGGATCCGGCCCTGCACGCGATCTGGGCCGGGGCGGTGAACGGGGCGCGCGCGGCCTACGACCGGCTGGTCGAGGGGCTCGAGCGCCGCTACGCGGACGAGCCGGACGCCACCCTGCGCCGCAAGCTGGCGCGCCAGGCGGCCCGCTCGGTGCTGCCCAACGCCACGGAGACCCGGATCTTCGTCACCGCGAACGCCAGGGCGCTGCGCCACTTCATCGAGATGCGGGGCGCGGCGGCCGCCGACGTGGAGATCCGGGCCGTGGCCCTGCAGATCCTCGCCCTCATGCGTATCGAGGCCCCGGCGCTGTTCTCCGACTACGTCGCGGAGAGCCTGCCGGACGGCGGCCAGGTCGTCGGCACCCCGCACCCGAAGGTCTGAGCGCGGTCGCGACCTCCCCGGGGGCCGGCGGGTTGCCGGAATCCGGGATGACGGCCGGGCCGGATGGGAGTAGGCTTCCCCCTCAGGATGCATGGCCCGGCGCATGAAGCGCCCGGCGAGGCCGCACGCCGCCCAGACCACGCGGCGTACTGGCCGATGACACATGGGGATTCGGCCACGGAGGGTGTGACCATGTGGAAGACGACGTCCGGCAGCACCGGGCGGTTGCTCCAGCTTTGCGGCGGCTATTTCTTCTTCTACGTCCTGACCGGCATCTTCGCCAAGGTGTTCACCGGCGGGCCCACGCCGCGCATGGCGGAGATGACCTTCCTCTTCAACAACACGCTGGGCAGCAGCCTGCTGGCCATCCTGGTGGCCATCGTGCTCGGCTGGTGGCACTTCCGGTCCAACCGGACGGTGAAGTGGGGGCCGTTCACGATCCCCACCGAGGCCGCCTACATCATCCCGTCGGGCATCTGCACGGCCATCGTCGTCCCCACCACCACGCTGATGTACACGCTCCCCATCTCGGTCATGGTGGCGATGGTGATCATGCGGGGCAGCATCATCGTCATCAGCCGGCTGGTGGACGCGGTGCAGATCCAGCAGGGGATCCTGAAGAAGAAGGTCTACGCCGAGGAGAACTGGGCGGTGTTGTTCGCCCTGCTGGCGGTGGCGACCAACGTGGTGCTGCTGCCGGTCGAGGACGCGCTCTACGCCCGCGGCTTCGAGGCGGTGCGCTGGATCGGCTACAAGCCCGGCTCCTCGTCGGGCAGCTTCGACTTCCTGCACTCGTCGGCGGCGATGACCATCATGAGCTTCTACATCGGCGCCTATACGATCCGCATCTACCTGATGAACTTCTTCAAGAACACGCGGGCCAAGGGGGTGCCGCTCGACAATCAGGGCTTCTTCTTCATCGAGCAGATCTCGGCCAGCATCATGATGGCCGTGATCACCCTGGTGGTGTTCTTCGGCGCTCCGGCCTTCGGCTGGACCGCCCGGGCGGTGACGGACTTCCGCGGCGCCGTGCAGGCCCCCGACCTGGCGGCCATCTTCTCGGGCATCCCCTACGGCATCATCGCCTTCTTCTCGGTCTTCATCTTCATGTTCAAGGGGCGCACGGCCACCTTCGCCGGGCTGGTGAACCGGCTCACCTCGCTGCTGGCCGGCACCACGGCGACGCTGGTGATGTTCTTCGTCTTCGGCTCCAGGTTCCCCTCGATCCAGGACTGGGTCTCGGTGGGCTTCATCCTGATCGCGGTGTGGTTCCTGACCCGGGCGGAGCGGCGGCGGATCGCCGAGCTGGCGCGCGAGCAGTCGGCCTGAGCGCGGCGACGGGGTGAGACGGGGCGGGGCGGGGTCCGGACCGGACCCCGCCCCGCGGGCTTGCGTGGTACTCAGTGGGTGGCGGGATGGGGATGGGGCCGCGCGTTCCAGAGCACCAGCATGAGCACGGCGCCCACTCCGGCGAAGCCGATCATGCTCGGGCCCCAGACGCCCCAGCCGAAGCGCTCGAGCAGCCAGCCCAGGCCGAAGCCGACGAACGAGCCGCCGACGTACTGCATGCCGTCGAAGAGGCCCGCGGCGGTGGCGGCGGCGCGCTTGCCACCGAAGTCCATCGAGGCGGTCCCGGACAGCATGGAGTGGACCATGGAGATGGCCATCGAGTTGACGACGAAGGCGGCGATCACCGCCGTCAT
>CAYNPF010000406.1:0-2193 GCA_964398895.1 uncultured bacterium | reverse complement strand
GTTCTGGCTGGTCTGGCGGCACGAACCCATCTACCGGACGATCACCGAGATGGGACCGGTGGTCTGGGCCATCCACCGGCGCGACGGGCTGCTGCTCCTGCTCGTCCTCTGGCCGCTGCTCGCCCTCGTCCGTGCCACGCGCCGCGGGCTGGACCGCGTCGAGATCGCCACCTGCCTCGTCTTCACCGCGCTCATCGCCGTGGGCCAGCGCTTCACCGGCGTCTACGTGCTGGCCGCCGCCCTCTACGTGTCGCGCGATCTCACGGAGTGGGCGCGCGGCTGGCGGCCCCCGCCCGTGCTGGGCGGGGCGTGGGCGCGGGCCGCGCTGGCGCTGGCGGCCGTGGGTCTCGTCGCCTTCCCCGCGATGCGCGATCCGGGCTACCCGGTGCGCATGTACGTCCCCGGCGACTGGGCCCCGATCGGTGCGGCCGACTTCATCCAGCGCCGTGACCTGCACGGCCGCATGTTCAACCTCTTCGACCAGGGTGGCTACCTGTGCTTCCGCTTCTGGCCGCGGCGCGACCAGCTACCCTTCATGGGCATCCACCAGGAGGGCACGCGTGAGCTGCGCGCCCGCTACGCCGCGGCGCAGGCCAGCGAGGCGGCCTGGCGCGACCTGCTCGAGCACTACCGCATCGACTTCCTCGTCCTGAAGCGCGAAGAGGGCCCGGACGGCGGCATGCTCGCGATCCTCGACCGCGGCACCGCGTGGGCGCGCGTCTTCGGGGACGACGCTGCCTGCGTCTACGTGCGGCGCGACGGCCACTTCGCCCGGCTGGCCGCGGATTCCGCCTACACCGTGCTGCCGGCCTCGGGCAGCGCCCTGCCCGAGGTGGGCGCGCGGGCCGGGGCCGACACCGTCTTCCGGCGCCGGCTGGCGCGCGAGCTCGAGCGCGAAGTGGCCGCCTCGCCGCAGCACGGCCGGGCGCTCGACCTGCTGGCCAACGTCGCGCTGCTCGAGGGCCGCTGGGACGAGGCGCGGGCCGACCTGATCGAGGCCGTGGCGCTCCTGCCCCACCGCGAGGGCCTGCGCGAAAAGCTCGGCATCACCGCCCTGGCGCAGGGACATCCGCGCGAGGCGCTGCGCTGGTTCGAGGCCGAGCGCCGGGCCATCGGCTACCGCGGCGGCCTCGACTTCCGCCGCGGCCAGGTCGCGCAGGCCGAGGGCGATCTGAGCCGGGCGCAGTCGCTCTACCGGCGCGAGCTGACCCGGGACGCGGGCAACGCGGAGGTACGGGACTCGCTCGAGTCGGTGATCCGCCGGCTGGACGGGAGGCCGTGAGCCGGTCCGGACGGCCCGGGCCCCGCGGGCGCGAGGATCGTCCGGATCAGAGCAGTCCGAACACGGCCTGCTGCGCCTGCGCCAGCAGGCCGCCGGCCTGCACCCCCCACCACAGCGTGAGCACGAACGCCACGGTCAGGGCGATGGCGGCCGGCGCGGTCCAAGTGATCGCCACCGGCTCGCCGCCCGGCTCCTCCATGTAGAGGGCCACGGTGACGCGCAGGTAGTAGAACACCGACACCACGCTGTTCAGCACGCCGATGACGACCAGCGGGACGAGCCCGGCCTGCAGGGCGGTGCCGAAGACGTAGACCTTGCCCATGAAGCCGGCCGTCGGCGGGATGCCGCCGAGCGAGAGCATGAACACGGTGAGCGCCAGCCCCAGCCACGGGCGACGGAAGCCGAGCCCGGCCACGTCGGCCATGAGCACGGGCTCCTGCGTGCCGCGCCCCAGCAGGGTCAGCACCCCGAACGCCCCCAGGTTCATCGCCGCGTAGACCGCCAGGTAGAAGAGCGCGGCCGACGCGCCGGCCGTGCCGCCGGCGATCACCGCCACCAGCACGTAACCGGCGTGGGCGATGCTCGAGTAGGCCAGCATGCGCTTGAGGTTGGTCTGGAGCAGCGCGGTCACGTTGCCCACGGTCATGGTCAGCACCGCGATCACCGAGAGCACCGGCCCCCAGGCGATGGGCGCGTCGCCGAGCACGCGCAGGCTGAAGCGCAGCAGCGCCGCAAAGGCCGCGGCCTTGGCGCCCGCCGACATGAAGGCGGTCACCGAGGTGGGCGCGCCCTCGTAGGCGTCGGGGGTCCACATGTGGAAGGGCACCGCCGCCACCTTGAACAGCAGGCCGGCCAGCAGCAGCAGCCCGCCGACCAGCAGCAGCGGGTCGTGGTGCAGCGGCGTGCCGGCG
>CAYNPF010000405.1:0-2215 GCA_964398895.1 uncultured bacterium | reverse complement strand
CCGGTCGCCGGAACCACCGGACCGACCTTGCGGAGGCGCAGCGAACGCCGGCCCGCGACCGCGGTGGTCGAGTCGAAGTCGATGGTGTAGCCGCCTTGAGCGGCCCAGGCGGTGCCGAAGCCCACCGGGCGGTCCGAACGCTCCATCGAGAGATCCAGCGAGGCGTCGCCCGCGTAGGGCTGGCCGTCGATCTCGACCGTGAGCGAGTCGAACCAGGCCGTGCCCGCGCCGCTCAGCAGGCAGCCGAAGTTGACGTTCGTGGTGCTGTCGGGGATGGCGAGGGTGAGCTCGTAGTGCCGCCAGGGGCGTGTGCCCCGGATGCCCTGCTGCTGCATGTTGTCGAACGCCACGGCGATCCGCGCTCCGGCGTCGGCACGCCACCACAGGCCGGCGTAGCCGTCGGCGGGAACGTCCGCGGTGCGGATCGAGCCACCGAAGCGGATGGTGTGCCCGGCGGCGAGCGCCGCCGGGAACGTCGCCGTGGCCGAGGTGAAGCGGGCCGACGCCGGGCGGGCGGTGGCCACCAGCGCGTAGGCGCGTCCGACCGAGTCGAGGTAGGCCGGCTCGGCTCGGGCCACGAAGCGCTCGACGATGGCGGCGGCCGTGTCGGGGGTCTGCATGTCGAAGCCGAGGAACTGGATGCGTCCGCGCCCCGATTGGTTGAAGGCGCGCATCCACTCGATGAGATCCAGGACCTCCCGGGTGTCCCAGGTCCAGAAGTACATCCCCCGGAGCAGCGCCTTCGGATCTCCACGCCCGGTGAGCACGTAGTCGTTCACGCGGTAGGCCTCGGGCATGTTGGCCTCGATGGCGAAGAGCGTGAAGCCCAGGTGGGTGGCGAGGTACTCCACCACGCGCCGCTTCATCTGGAAGAACTCGTGGGTGCCGTGCGTGCCCTCGCCGAGGGCGACGATGCGGGCGTCACCGACGACGCCCCGCAGGAAGGCGAGATCGGCGTCACGTTGACCGGGCTCGCAGGAATCGAAGGGGTGGGCCTCCCGCTTCAGCCACTCGACCGCGTGGTCCTCGGACGCCGGCGGCGCCGCGCCGCAGGTGACGAGGGTGGCGAGCAGCAGGAACACCGCGAGGGGGGCACGAACCAGCCGGGGGCATGAGCGGCACATGGAGTCCTCCTGTGACGAGGGGAGCACCGGAGACGTGGGGGACCCTACACCCGTCGGCGCTCCGGCGCAGCCGCCGCGGTGTCGGCCCCCGGTCCGCCACCGGCGCGGCACTGGGAGCGACCAGCGCGGGCCCGCTGCCGAGCCGTCGTTGCCGGCGGCGCGCGGGGCACCGACGCCACCAACGCCACCAACCATCCGGCGTCATCGGCCGTCTGATAGGGCAGTGCCCAGACGCCCGGTGCGCCTCCGCGGTGCACCCCGGCCCCAGCGAACCTCGTCGCCCGGAGGAACACCGTGAGAAGCACCCGCCCGTCGCCGCCGGCTCCCCGTCCGGGGGTCATCACCATCCTGTCGCTCGTCGCCGTCCTCGCCCTGCTGCCCGCGCTCGCCCGGGCCGCCCACCACCGCGGCTACGTCGCCGCCGATGACCCGGTGTGGGTCGGACCGGTCGTCGTCCCGAACGTGCCGATCGTGCCGCCCATCGTCGTGCCGCCGGTGCACCGCACGCGGGCCTGCGCGGCGCGGCACGACGGCCACGACTCGCACGGCTGCGCGATCCACGACGACGCCAACCGTTTGTGCATCTCGCAATGGGACTCGGACGACCCGAACGCCTTCGAGTGGGCCGTGGTCGGCGACGGTGACGACGGCGACTACGTCGGCAGCGGTCTCACCGCCGAGCTGGCCGACGTGGCGGACGCGAATGGCGCCCCGGTGCTCTGGTTCCGTCTCGACGGTCGGGGCTGGCTGGTGCGCGACGCGGCGACGGTAGAGCGGGCCCGGAAGCTGCTCGAGCCCATGCAGGAGCTGGGGCGCGAGATGGGGCGCGTGGGAGGCGAGGAGGGGCGACTGGGTGGCGAGATGGGGCGCCACGGCGCCGAGGTCGGCCGGCTGGCCGGGAAGCGGGCGGCCCTCGAGGTGAAGCTGGCCCTGGACGGTCTGAACGACGACGAGGACCGGCTCGACGACGGAGAGCGCGACGAGCTGCAGCAGCGCATCGAGGAGCTGCGGCGCGAACAGGAGCGCTTCCAGGAGGCCGGTGAGCGCGCGGACATGCGACAGGTGCAGGAGCGCATGCACGAGCTGAGTCA
>CAYNPF010000404.1:0-2218 GCA_964398895.1 uncultured bacterium | reverse complement strand
GCTCCGCTGTCTCGGTCTGCGCGGTCGCCTGCTCTTCCGGCGCCGCCTCGGGCTCGGCCGGTCCCACGCCCGGCGACCCGTCCGGCGACTCGTCGGCCGCCGGTGCAGCCACGGGTTCGATCGCCCCTGCCGTCGGCGCCTCCGGCGTCGGCAGCGCGGTCGCGGTGGGTTCCTCCGGCGCCGGCTCGACCGCCGCGGGCTCGGGCAGGAGATCGGGGACACCCGGCACGTCATGGGCGATGGGCTCGAGATCGCAGGGCGGCAGCGACGCCTCCGGCTCCTCCGCCACCGGCGATTCGCCCGCCGGCGATTCGCTCGCCGGCGACGCCGCAGCCGACTCGCTCGTCTTCGCCCTCGTCATCGGTCCCGCCAGCCGATCCAGCCAGCCACGGATGCGCCAGGCCGAACGCTGCCGAAGCCCCGGCGCCTTCGGCTCGACCGGGACCTCGGGACCCACGATGTCGTCCAGGCTTCCCTCGCCGGCCACCTCGCGACTGGGAGTCACCGCCTCGGGGGCCGGCGCCATTGGCTCGCTCGCCACCTCGGGAGTTGGAGCCACGATGTCGCTCATCCCGGCGACCGCCCCGGTCGTCGCCTCCGCGACCACCGCCACGGACCCGGGCAGCACATCGGTCGCGAGCGACTCCAGGGCCCCGGGGGGGTCCACCGACCCGGCCGCCCCGACCGGCGCCGTCGGCGACGGCCACCCGGCCCACTCGGCTTCCAGCGCTCCCTCGGCCGGCTCCCCGTTCGTCCCGGTGCCGCGCCAGGCGGCACGCACGACCATGGGGGCGCCGGCGTCGAAGACCACCGCGCGTGCCTCCCGGCCCTCGTCGTCGCGGACCACGATCCACGGCGATTCCACGGGATGCCCGTCACGGGTCACACCGACCCGCCCGGACCCCGACCAGCCGAGGGCAACGCGGTCGCCGGACTCCACCACCACCAGGGTCAGGGGCAGGCGGTCGGCAGGACCGGCCCAGACCTCGGCCTGGAGGAAGAGGAGACCGGTGAGCGCCTGGTGCAGGCTCCTCGGGATGGGCAGCACCCCGCTCCCGCCGGCAGCCGCCGGCGCCGGATCGGTCGCGGCGGAGGAGATGGCGATGAGCTCGCTCAGCCAGCCGTGGATTTCGGTCCGCCCCAGGCTCCGGGGCAGGCCCAGGAAGCCCATCTGCAGACCGGCCTCGCCGGCCCGGACGGCCAGAACCTCTCCGCTCGAGCGGACGGAGACCGTCCAGTGGCTGCTGCCCACGAGCGCTTCCGACATCAGCACTCCTTCCGTGGAGACGGACGCAGGGTCACCGCGAACCGTCTGCACCGTACTCTTGGCATGACGCAAGTGTCAACGGCCAAGCGACTTGTGGCGGAGGCCCGGCCGGAGCCCCTGGCTCCGGCCAATGGCCGGGCCCAACACGATCCGGGGTCAAGCCGGGGGGGCCGCAGGCCGATTTGCATCTAGTATGCCCGGTGCTACATTGCCCGAGAGGCAGGGTTCCGAGGAGCGATCACCCAGGGGGACTTACCCAGAGTGACCCTTCGTGCAGTCATTTCCGTCGTTCTGTGCACGGCCGTGCTGGCGGCCATTCCGGCCATCGGGCATGCCCAGGGACCGGGTCCCTCCCTGTCCTTCATGGCCGACTCGGCCCGCACGCCCGCGGCCCAGGCCCGCCAGGCCCATGCCACGGCCCTGCGGCTGCGCCAGTCGGGCGACCCCGCGGCGGCCCTGCGCACCATCGAGGCGGCCCTGTCCCACCTCGACGAGGCCCTGGAGGCAGCCGCCACCCCGGCGGCCCGCGCCGAGCTGGCCGACCTGCAGCGGCGACTGTCGGACCTCTACGACGCCACCCAGCAGGACCTGCGCAACGCCCGCGTCGAGCCCGGCAACGAGGCGGACGACAGGGTCCTGAACGCCCAGGCCATTGACGCCCTGGCCGACGTGCAGACCCAGGACCACGAGCTGGTGACCAAGTGGGTGGACTTCTTCGCCGGCGCGGGCCACTCCACCTTCGAGCGCTACCTGAAGCGTTCCGGCCGCTACATGGACATGTTCCGCTCGGTGCTGCAGCGCGAGGGGCTGCCCCCCGACCTGGTCCACCTCGTCTTCGTGGAGAGCGGCTTCAACCTGAACGCCCGCTCGGTCTCGGCGGCGGTTGGCCCCTGGCAGTTCCTGCAGAGCACCGGCAAGCTCTTTGGCCTGACCGTGGACCAGTGGGTGGAC
>CAYNPF010000403.1:0-2229 GCA_964398895.1 uncultured bacterium | reverse complement strand
CACCGCCACCCGCAGGTCCACGAAGACCTGGTTGCCGGAGCCGCGCACCCGGGTCCGCTCGACGCCGCGCACGCCCTCGACCGCGGCCACCGCCGCGGTGATCCGGCCGGCCAGTCCCGGGGGTGCCGCGTCCAGCAGCGCATCCACCGCCCGTCGCCCCAGCCGCAGGCTCACGCCGATGACGATCCCCGCCACCGCCAGCGCGGCCAGCGCGTCGGCGCGGGCCAAGACCTCCCGGCCGCCGACGTGCTGCCCGATCCAGACGAGCGCCAGGCCGACGATCACCACCGCCGAGCTCCACACGTCGGTGCTGAAGTGCAGGGCGTCGGCCTCCAGCGCCTGGCTCTTGTACTTGCGCGCGGTGCGCGCCAGCACGCGCGAACGCGAGACGTCCACGACGATGGAGACCGCCATCGTCAGGAACGCCCACGGGCTGGGATCCACCTCGACGCCGCCGCCGATCAGCCGTCGCGCGCCCTCGACGATGATCCAGGCGCAGGTGAGCAGCAGGAGCGCCGTCTCCGCGAGCGCGCTCAGGTTCTCGATCTTGCCGTGCCCGTAGGGGTGGTCCTCGTCGGCCGGGCGATCGCTGACCCGCACCGCGAACAGCGTGAGCAGGGCGGCCCCCAGGTCGAGGGTGGAGTGCGCGGCCTCGGCGAGGATGCCGAGGCTGCCCGTCGCCACACCCACCACCGCCTTCAGGGCGGTGAGGAACACGGCGGCGATCACCGAGGTGAGCGCCGCCATCCGTTTCTCGTGGAGTTGCTGCTGGCCTGCCGGTTCCACCCGCCGGATCCCTCCCGCGGGGAGCCTAGCCCGGCCCGTTCACCCTCCGCAAACCACGCCCCGGCCGGTCCCGCGGGACTCGGGGAGCGCGCTGGGCTATCCTGCGGCCGCCCCCAGGGGGCGGGAAGGTGGGGATCCGATGAACGTACGCCGGCGGCCCTTCGGCAGGACCGGGCGGGACATCTCCGAGATCGGTTTCGGCTGCGGCGGCTACTGGGGCTATGCGGTCTTCCCCGAGCGCGACGCCCGTGCGCTCCTCGATGCCGCGCTCGAGCACGGCGTGGACCTGCTCGACACCGGGCCGAACTACTCCAACGGCAACGCCGAGATCCGCCTCGGCCGCCTGCTGGCCGGGCGCTGGGACGGCCTCGTGGTCGGCACCAAGGTCGGCACGCGCGGCACCCCGGGCGGCGGCACGGTGAAGGACTTCACCCCGGCCGGCATGCAGGCCTCGATCGAGCGGAGCCTGCGCCACCTCGGCACCGATCACATCCCGCTCGTCCAGCTCCACTCGCCCTCGCTGGCTGAGCTGACCAACGAGGAGACGCTGGCCACGCTGGTCGGCTGGAAGCGCCGGGGGCTGGTCTCCTGGATCGGCGTGTCCAGCGGCGCGCGCGAGGTGGCGCGGGCGCTCGAGCTGGGTGTGTTCGACTGCGTCATGCTCACCTACAACCTGCTGCAGACCACGCCCGCCGCCGCGGTGATCGAGCAGGCGGCGCGATCCGGCGTGGCGGTGTTCGCCAAGAGCCCGCTGGCGCAGGCGCTCTACAGCCGTTCGTTCCTGCGCGTGCGCTCGCCCAGCCAGCTCTGGTACCTGGCGCGCACCCTGCGCCAGGGCCTCGGGCCGCTGCGCCGCGCGCGGCGCTACCGCTTCCTCAACGACGTCGAGGGCTGGACGGCCACCGACATCGCCCTGCGCTACGTGCTCGACCATCCACACCTGACCGCCACCATGATCGGCACCACGCGGCCCGCCCACCTGCTCGAAAACCTGGCGGTCTCGAACCGGGATGCGCTGCCGCCCGAGCTGCGGCAGCGCATCGAGCGGACGGCCTGAGCCGCCCGAACCGTCGCCGTCGCGCCCGTTCCCCGCGCCTTGCATTCCGGCGAAGGCTCGGTCAGATTTCCCGCGTTCGCTCGCGGCCGCGACTCTCCGAGGAGGCATCGGCATGATCACTCAGCCACTGCGGGACGGCATCCACTGGGTGGGGGCGCTCGACTGGGATCGCCGCCTGTTCGACGAGCTCATCCCCCTGCCCGACGGCACCAGCTACAACGCGTACCTGGTGCGCGGCGCGGAGCGCACCGCGCTCGTGGACACCGTGGACCCCGCGTTCTCCGACGTGCTGCTGCGCCGGCTGCGCCAGCTCGGCGTCGAGCGGCTCGACTACGTGATCGCCAACCACGCCGAGCAGGACCACTCCGGCTCGATCCCGATCGTGC
>CAYNPF010000402.1:0-2231 GCA_964398895.1 uncultured bacterium | reverse complement strand
CCCGTGCAGGTCGGCCAGTTCCCCGCACAGCTCGCGCAGCGACGCGCGCGTGACCGCCGACTGGTTCACGAGCGCCCGGCTGCGGCCGTCGGCCTGGACCTCGCGGCGCACGATCAGTTCATCGCCGTCGGCCTCGACGCCCCACTCCTCGAGGCGCGGCCGTACCCGCGCCAGCGCGCGCGCGGAGGGGCGGAACTCGCCCTCGATCACCGCCGCCCGCGCGCCCTCGCGCACCACGGCGGCGTCGGCGCGACCGCCGAGCAGCAGGTCCACCGCCTGCACCAGGAGCGACTTGCCGGCGCCGGTCTCGCCGGTGAGGACGTTGAGTCCGGGCTGGAGGGCGATCTCGGCGCGCTCGACCAGGACGAAGTCGCGGATGGCCAGGCGCTCGAGCACGGCTACATGCTCCGCCGCGCGCTCCCCTGCCAGCCGAGCTTGCGCTGCAGCGAGCGTGCGAAGGGGCGGCCGGGGTTGTCCACGCACCGCACCCCCGCGCGCTCGAGGCGGATGCGGATGTCGTCCCCGGGCTCGAGCGGCAGCGGCTCCTGGCCGTCGAGCACGAGCACGCAGCGGTCGAGCGAACCGATGAGCTGGAGGTTCACCTCGTCGTCGGGCGGCAGCACCAGCGAGCGGCTGCCCAGCGAGTGGGCGCAGACCGGCGTGACCACGACGGCCTCGACCGCCGGGGCCAGCACCGGGCCGCCGGCGGACAGCGAGTAGGCGGTGGAGCCGGCCGCGGTCGCGGCGATGACCCCGTCGGCGACGAGGTGGCCGAGGTCCTGCCCGAGCGCGTGCATCTGCAGGTGGATCGCGGCGTGTCCGCCGGCCCCCCGCACCACGGCGTCGTTCATGGCGCAGGCGCGCGCGATCGTGCGGCGGCGGCGGGTCACCGCCGCGCGCAGCAGCGGGCGCGTCACCACCGGCCAGGTGCCCGCGAGGGCCGCGTCCACCGCGCGGTCGAGCTCGTCCTGTTCGGCGGCGGCGAGGAAGCCGAGGCCGCCGAAGTTGACGCCGAGCAGGACGCCGCGCCGGCCGGCCAGGGCGCGCCCGCCGGTCAGCACGGTGCCGTCGCCGCCGAGGGCGATGAGCAACTGGCTCCAGGCGGCGAGGCGCTCGAGCGGCTCGCCGGGACGATCCAGCGTCGCGGCCAGCTCGCGCTCGATGCGCACCTCGCAGCCGCGCCGCCCCAGGCGCCGCCCCAGGGCGACGATGGCGTGCCGCACGCCGGGTCGGCCGGTGTGGCCGAGGATGCCGATGCGGCGCGGACGCGCGCTCACGTGAACTGCCTCTGCAGGCTGCGGACCCACTCGGCGGTGCGCCGGGCGATGCCGGCGGGATCGAGTCCGACCTCGCGCAGCAGCTCGGCGCGGGACCCGTGCAGCACGAACGTCCCGGGCAGGGCGATGCGCAGCAGTGGTGTCCCCGGCAGGCCGCGGGCGTCGAGCATCTCGCTCACCGCGCTGCCGAAGCCGCCCATCGGCACGTTCTCCTCCACCGTCACCAGCCGGCCGACCGAGCGGGCCAGCCCCGTGATGACACGCTCGTCGAGCGGGCAGACGAAGCGGGCGTCCACCACGGTCGCCGAGATGCCCTGCGCGGCCAGCAGCTCGGCGGCGGCCAGCGCCGGTGCCACCATGGTGCCGAGCGCCAGCAGGGCGACGTCGCCGCCAGCGCGAAGCTGCACGGCGGTGCCGCGCTCGATCAGGGTCGGCGGCCCGGCGGGCAACGTCTCCTCGGGGATGGCGGCGCGCGGGAAGCGCACGGCGATCGGTCCCGGCGCCGTCGGCTGCATGCGCACGGCGCTCCACACCATGTCGCGCAGTTCGGTCCCGTTGCGCGGCGCCATCAGCGTCATGCCCGGGATCATGCGCAGGTAGGTGAGGTCGAAGCTGCCGTGCTGCGGCGCGCCGTCCTCCCCCACCAGCCCGGCGCGGTCCACGATCAGCACGATCGAGCAGCCCTGCAGCGCGACGTCGTGGACGATCTGGTCCATGGCGCGCTGCAGGAAGGTCGAGTAGATGGTGGTCAGCGGCACCAGGCCGTTGACGGCCAGCGCGCCGGCGAAGGTCACCGCGTGCTCCTCGGCCATGCCGACGTCGAAGAAGCGGTCGGGGAACGCCTTCGCGAACGGGCGCAGGCCGGTGTTGTCGGTCATCGCCGCGCTCACCGCCACGACCCGGGGATCCGCGGTCGCCACCTCGAGCGCCGCCGCGCCGTAGACCTGGGTGTAG
>CAYNPF010000401.1:0-2258 GCA_964398895.1 uncultured bacterium | reverse complement strand
GTCGCGGGTCTACAACTCGAACCTCATTCACGCGCTGGAGCTGGAGAACCTCGTGGACCTGGCCGAGGTGACGGTGGCCGGGGCGCTGGCCCGCCAGGAGTCGCGGGGCGCGCACGCCCGCCGGGACTTCGCCACGCGCGACGACGCCAACTGGCTCAAGCACACGCTGGCCTACCACACCGCCGACGGCCCCCGGCTCGAGCACAAGCCGGTGACCATTGACATGTGGCAGCCCGTCGAGCGCAAGTACTAGCCGGGGAGGACGGACATGGAATCCCGCGTACATCCGAATCGGCTGGGCATCTGGGGGTGGATCGGCGGCGGACGCTGGGGCTTCGAGCGCTACCTGTACGCCCTGCACCGTGTCACCGGGCTCGGCCTGTTGCTGTACTTCGTGCTGCACATCTTCGTCACCTCGGCCCGCATCCTCGGGCCCGACGCCTGGGCGCAGTCCATGGCCCGGGTCAGCGGCCCGTTCTTCCGCGTCGGCGAGTACCTGGTCTTCGCGGCCTTCGCCTTCCACGCGGTCAACGGCATCCGGCTCGGCCTGATCGAGCTGGGCTTCGCCGTCGGGCGACCGATCGAACCCGTCTACCCCTACGCGACCTCGGTCGGGCGGCAGCGCCCGCTGGCGCTGGTGATGCTGGTGCTCGCCGGCGCGCTCGCGGTCTGGGGCGGCTACAACTTCTTCTTCATGGACTAGGAGCCCACCATGCGAGACCGCACGCTCTGGACCTGGCACCTGTTCGCAGGCGTGGTGATCCTGGTGTTCCTCGGCCTGCACATGACCATCATGCACCTCGACGGGAGCATCCGCGTCTTCAACACGCCGACCGGCGAGCCGATCGACTGGCCCAACGTGGCCCTGCGGATGAAGAGCATGTTCTTCGCCGTCACCTACGTCGTCCTGCTCGGGGCGGCCCTCTACCACGGGCTCTACGGCCTGCGCAACATCCTGCTCGAGCTGAACCCCGGCGCCGCGTTGCGCCGGCTGGTCAACGTCGGGCTGTCGCTCGCCGGGCTGGCGCTCTTCGCCTTCGGCACCTGGATCGCGCTGGCCGCACCGGGCGCCGTGCGGATGGGAGGCTGACATGACCGACACGAGTCCGAAGCAGGTCGTCTTCCACCTCCGGCGCTTCGAACCGGGCAAGGACTCCTCACCGCACTGGGAGGACTACCGCATCGAGGCCACGCCCGGCATGACCGTGCTGGACGGCCTCTGGAAGGTGAAGGAGCAGCACGCGCCGACGCTGGCGTGGCGCTCGTCGTGCCGCATGGGCATCTGCGGATCGTGCGGGATGCTCATCAACGGCCGGCCCCGGCTGGCCTGCAACACCCAGCTCACCGAGCTGGGCGGCGACGTGATCGCCGTCGGCCCGCTGCCCAACTTCGGCATCATCAAGGACCTCGTCCCGGACCTCGTCCCGATGTTCGAGACGCACCGCGACCTGATGCCCTACCTGATCCGCGCGGACGCGAAGGAACAGGACGATCCGACCGGCGAGTACTGGCAGTCGCCGCACGAGCTGGAGCGCTACCTGCAGTTCAGCTACTGCATCAAGTGCGGCTGCTGCATGGCGGCCTGTCCCACCGTGGCCACCGACCCCACCTACGGCGGGCCGATGCCGCTGGCCCAGGCCCACCGCTACAACAGCGACACCCGCGACGGCGGCTTCGCCGAGCGCCGCGGGGTGCTCTCGGGCGGTCGCGGGCCGTGGCGCTGCCACTTCGCCGGCGAGTGCTCGCAGGTCTGCCCCAAGGGCGTGGATCCGGCCAAGGCCATCCAGTTGATGAAGCGGGACCTGGTGCTCGATCTGCTCCGCCTCCACCGGCGCCCGCCGGCGGCGGCGCTGGCGGCGAAGCCCTGCGGCCAGCGGAAGGAGAACATCCCGGCCGCCCCGGCGCGCACCGCCGGGGTGAAGACCGGCTAGCCCGGGCCATCCACGAGCCCGCGATTCGACGTCACGGCGGCCCGTCCCCGATTCCGGGGGCGGGCCGTTCGCGTGGTCGGATCGTGTCCGCGACGGCGGGCGCGCGGACGGGTCCGGGCTAGCCCTTCACCACCAGCAGCGGCCGCAGCCGCGCCACCCGCTTCGCCAGGTCGGCGCCCTCGACCACCCGCACCACGTCGGCCACGTCCTTGTAGGCCTCGCTCGTCTCTTCGCGCAGCGTGTCGCGGCCCGCGTAGCGCACCGCCACACCCACCGCGCGCAACTCGGCCACCAGGTCGCGCCCCTGCGTCTCGCGCACCGCCTGCG
>CAYNPF010000400.1:0-2266 GCA_964398895.1 uncultured bacterium | reverse complement strand
GATTCGATAGCTCGCCCCCGGCACCGCCACCCCCGGCCCGATGCGACGAGGCTCTGCGTCGAAAATGCCCCCCGCCACGATATGCAGCGTCTTGCTACCGTCCGCCGCAAGCCGGCGCTCGTAGTCCTCCACCATCCTCCACGCACCGGAGTTCACGGTGCCCACCTGGGGCTGCATGTTCGTCATCACGAACGTGGCGATATTCGCGGCGCGAGACGCCGTGCGGTGCGACGACGGGCACATGTGGCCGCGGTGGAACGGCGCACCCGCGTAGTCTCCCTCCTTCACCGGCTGCAGCCCCGTCGGCAACAGCGGATCCGCGTGGAACTTGTCGGTGCGATCGTGCGCCCCGAGATCCTCGCGAGTCAGCCGCCACGACACCCAGTTCGCGACGCGAAGCCCGGGGTTGTACGACAGCACGAAGTACGTCTCGTCGAGCACGACGTCGTCGGACGGATCCCCGTCCACGGGCGCGCCGAATCGCAGGTGCACGCTCGCCGCGCGCTTGCCGTCGCCGTGCGCCCCCACTTTCGCCTCGGCCGCAGGGCGCTTCGCATGCGACGCGTCGCCCGCCGCGGGCCCGGTCGAGCCCGGCGGGACCGACGCTCGATGCGCGGTCGCCGAGCAGCCTGCAAGAACCAACGTGAGCGCGCCGATCAGGCGCAGCGTTCGCATCGCCCGCCAGCATAGCTGGTTTCGGCGCCGGATGTCGCTGCCGTCCGGGGCTCGTCCATTGCGCCCGGGTTCCCGCGATCGATCGTGGGGCTCCCGCCCCGCTCACACGTAGTCGATGATGACGTCCTTCTGCGCCGCCACCAGCTTGTCGCGCAACAACGGGACGATCCGTGTGCGCCCGAGGATCCCCCGCTGCAGGAACGCGATGCTCGCGTTCGCGGGGTTCGTATTGCACCCCACGATGAAGTGGATCCGGTCCGCCAGCCGGAACAGGTCGCACAGCTCCGTGACACCGCTGTCCTCTTCGTAGCGCTCCGGATCCTCCTCCAGGATGTTGTAGACCTGATTGAGCGTAATGGCCCCTTCGGTCACGAGGTGGATCCCGGGGAGCTGGTAGCGCGGAGGCGCCACCAACGCCGGATCGTCGTTCATCACCAGCAGCTCCTGCTTGAGCTGCCTGGCCACGATCCGCGCCGTCGTCGCACCGCAAATCACCTTCCAGCCGTCCTCCCGCAGGAACTCCCGCACTGTCTCGTCGTCTCGCGACGGGCTCCGCGGCGGACCGGTCAGCACCGTCAGACAGCGGCCGCTCCGGCATCCCGCCAGAACCGCCGTCACGTCGTCACCCACCTTGGCTCCCCAGTGCCGCAGCGCCTGATCGTGCAGGATGCGCGGGAGCTCGGCCATCGTCGTTCCCGACGCCAGGCAGGAGCTCGCGTGCCGCGCCGCCTCCTCGATCCCCCAGCCGTTGCGGAATCGAGTGCCCAGCCCCGCCTGGGTCACTCCGTCGGTCACCATCACGATCGCTTCCCCCTCCACCAGCTGGCAATGGCTCTCGCTGACCACCGCGTCGTCGAGGTTGAACGTGCGCCGCGGCAACAGCTCCGCATGCCCCGAGGCGATCAACAGCGCCGCTGGCGCGTCGTACGACAGCACCGTCGCCTCGCCCGTAGGCAGCACTCGCGCCACCGAGAACGCGGCATAGAGCCCGTTCTTGCCCCGCCCCTGGTGAATCGTGTGGGCCACTCGCCCGAAGGCGTCGCGCAACGGCGTGCCCCCCCGCTCGAGCTCCAGCAGCCGCGACGCATGCAGCTCCGCCGCCAGGTGCGCCTGCACGCCCGAGCCCATTCCGTCGCTGCAGAGCACCGTGGTCCAGAGCCGACGGCGCTCGACCCGCACCAGGTCGCCGCACAACGCGCCAGGCCGCTTGGGGCTCTGGGCCGTCACGACTTCGACGTGTAGATATCCCATAGCCACTTCATGGTCTCGTCGCCGCGCTCCTCGGCCGGATCGCGAGCGACCTTCAGGAGGTTCTGCAGCAATGTTTCACCCTTCGCCGTGCTCTCCCCCAGATACCGCGTGAGCTGCTGCGCCATCTCGATCTGGTGCTCCAGCAGCTCGCGCCCCTGGGCCATCGTTTGCCGGCGCAACTGCGCCAGGCTCTCCCGCTCCCGTTCGGTCTGCGTGATGTTGATGAAGATCCCCACGAGCTGCTGATCGTCGGGAATCTTGTACAGGATCTCGCGGCACACCACACCATGCTTGCGGTGCGTCGCCGTCAGATCCGTGCGCTGCTACGCTCCCGCCGCCA
>CAYNPF010000399.1:0-2278 GCA_964398895.1 uncultured bacterium | reverse complement strand
CTCGAGGCCGAGGTCGGGGTGACTCTCGACAAGCGTTTCCAGCGGGCCGACTTCGGGCTTCGACCGATGTCAGCCGAGCTGGCTGCGTACGCGGCGGCCGATGCCGCTCACCTGCTCGTGCTCGAGGCCCGGTTGCGCGGGCGGCTCCGGGATCTGGGACGGCTGGACTGGTGGTTCGAGGAGTGTGCGGCGCTCCAGGAGGTGCGGTGGGAGGACCAGCCCCCCGATCCTCTGGCGTTCGAACGGATGCGCGGCTCGTCGGCCCTGCGCGGCGCGGCCCGAGACCGCCTGGCGGCTCTGTGGGCGTGGAGGGAAGGGCGCGCTGCCGCTGAGGACATCCCGCCGTTCCGGATCATGCAGCCCGAAACACTCCTCCGGCTGGCCGACCAGCCTCCAGTCGACCTGGACGCCCTGGCCGCCTTCAGGGGCGTGGGCCACGGCGTGGCGCGGCGTCACGGTCGGGCCTTGCTGGCGCTCCTGACGTCGCCTCCGGCGGTCCCGGCTCGGCGACCTGGGCAGCCCTTTGTCCGGAACCGCGAACGTGAGGACAAGATCAAGCAGATCAAGGCCCTGCGTGACGAGATCGCGGGTGGTCTTGGCCTGGACCCGGTCATCGTCGCGCCCCGCGCCAACCTGGAGTCGATCGTCGAGATGCTGCCGGCGAGTCTCGCGGAGCTTGCTCAGTGCGCCGGTCGCCGCTGGCGGGCCGAGGTGTTGGCGGCGGTCGTGCTGCCGGTCTGTCAGGAGTGGCGGACGAGCTGATGGCGCTTCACGAGGACGACGCCATCGTGCTGACGCGTCACGCTTTCCGCGAGCGCGACTGGGTTGTCGTGGCGCTCGCAAGGAGCTCCGGGCAGGTGAGGTTCGTGGCCCGTCGGGCCCGTTCCCTGCGGGGTGGGCAAGGGCAGTCGTTGGAGCCGCTGGCCGTCGTTCGCCTGAGCTACTTCGAGAGGCATGGCGCCGACCTGGCGACCCTCCACGAGGTGTCACTCATCCGCTCGGCGTTCGAGCTCGCGGCCCTGCCGGAGGCGTGGGCGGCGGCCCAGGTCGTGGCCGAGCTGGCGCTCGTCTACTGTCCTCAGGGGCAGAGGGCGGAGGAGCCATTCCGGCTCGTCGACCACTGTCTGCAGCACCTGGCCAGCGGCGGGAACCCACTGGCCACGGTTCACTACGCCGAGCTGTGGTTCCTGCGCCTGTCCGGGGTGTTGCCCGCCCTCGATCGCTGTGGACGCTGTGAAGTGGCCCTGCCGGTCGGGCCGCTCGTCTTCGACACCGTGGAGCGGGTGTGCGTGTGCTCCGAGCACCGCCCGCCAGCCGGCGTGGTGATGCTGCCGGAAGGGGCTGTGACCTGGCTGCGCCAGGCGCTGCACGCGCGGCTGGACGCGGTCGGCGCCGCCGCGCCAGCGCCGGTCCCGGCATGGCTCGCCTCCCTCCGCCAGCAGTACACCGACCGCGACCTCGCATCCCTCCCATACATGCTTTCCCTCCTGCACACCTGACGAGACGGGCCCCGGGTCCCGGACCTCCGGCACGGGCCGAGGTGGACTGCCTCGGTGCGGGAACCGTGGTTCCTTGCCTGTCGTCCTTGAGGCCCGAGGCCGGGTGGTCGGGTGGGAGGGGGGCTTGACACGGCGCCGGACCGTCGTTAGATTGTCGCAAGAAACATAACGACCGTTCGGTCTGTGGAGAGCGACATGGTGACACCCAGGCAACAATCGAGGCGGGCGGCAACCACGGCGGTGCCCTCCGCCCGCTGTCATTCGTGTCACCGGTCGGGCTTCCACCGGCTGTCGCATTGGTCCGCTCCGGTGCCTGGTACAGAGGAGTGTTGACGATTTGCTACGAGCCCATCGACTTGAAGGGGGCGGCAACCGCCCGGGAGGATGAGGATGAGAGGGAACGTGATTCGTGGCTGGGGCTGGCGGGGAGCAATCCTCGCCCTCGCGTTGTTGTCGCTGGCGGGCGGCTCGGCGTGGGCTCAGATCAGCAACGCGCAGATTGAGGTCCGGGTCGCCGACCACCAGAGCCTGGCCCTGCCAGGGGTGTCCGTGCGAGCGACCAACGTCGACACCGGGCTCGAACGGATGGCCATCACCGATGTTGACGGGGTCGCGAAGCTCGCTGCGCTGCCCCCTGGCGCCTACAAGCTCGTCGTGGAGCTGGACGGCTTCACCACCGTCGAGCAAGCCGGTCTGGCGTTGCGCCTCGGCCAGACCCTGCGGGTCAACGCCACCCTGTCTCCCAGCAAGGCGACCCAGGAAGAGGTCCTGGTCACCGG
>CAYNPF010000398.1:0-2290 GCA_964398895.1 uncultured bacterium | reverse complement strand
CGCCGATCTCGTCGAGGAACAGGGTGCCGCGGTCGGCGCTCTCGACCAGCCCCATGCGATCGCCCACCGCCCCGGTGTAGGCCCCGCGCACGTGGCCGAACAGCTCGCTCTCGACCAGGGCCTCGGGCAGCGCCCCCATGTTCACGGCCACGAACGGGCCGGCGGCGCGGCGCGACTGCATGTGGATGGAGCGGGCGATCAGCTCCTTGCCCGTGCCGCTCTCCCCCAGCAACAGCACGCTGCTGTCGGTCGGCGCGACCTTGCCCACCAGCCGGAAGATGCGTTGCATCCGGGGGCTCGCCCCCACGATGTCGCGCAGGAACGGGTCCCGACCGGATACGTCGGCCGTGATGGGCGATCCCGAACGGTCCGGGCTCACTTGGTTCGGCATGGTCTGCCCCCCGGGCGATACGACTGTTTCAAATTGCCACGCCCCGCCGAGCTGGTCAAGCCGGGCGGGGCGTCGTGGGGTGGCGTGTGCCTGTGGCCTAGGCGGGCGGAGAGGAAGTCGGCGTCACCGCGGGGCTGCTCGGCGCAGGAGGACTGGAGCGTCCCCAGGGACCGGCCAGACCGCTCGAGCCCGCGAAGGGCCCGCCGGCGTGGGCCTGCGGCTCCTCGATCTCGATCAGGCGGAGGTAGAAGAAGGTCCAGGCGTACTGGAAGATCGGCCAGAGCAGCACGAGCAGCATCAGGGTGATGGTCTTCCAGGCGTCGAAGGACAGCCAGATCACCACCAGCGACAGCACCGTGCCGAGGAAGATCACGCCGAGGGCGATGAACACGGAGATCGCCACCATCTCCAGCCAGCGCTCGAAACGCCCGCGGGAGAGATGGAACGAGTGCTCGAAGGCGCCGAACAGGTTCCGGTCGTTGAGCACCACCGCCTCGGTCGAGAAGGCCAGCTTGTAGCCGAGGTAGATGCCCGGCAGCACGAACATGCTGAAGCCCAGCGTCAGGGCGACGCCGCGCACGAACTCGGTGGCGTAGAGCCACCCGAGACGGCCCAGCCCCGCGCGGTAGCACTCGCGCGCTGGCGCCGGCGGCACACCGTGCGGCGAGTGGAAGACCGAGCGGGCGCGCACCCGCAGCATCGCGTCCACCGCCCACCACGAGATCGAGCCGCCGAGCAGCACGAAGGTGCTGAGCAACGCCAGGGGCGAGCGTCCGGCGCCCGGCGCCGCGGCGGGCAGCAGCGCGCCGGCCAGCACCCACGGGCCCCGCAACAGGAAGGGCACCAGCATCGAATGGAGCGGATCGCGCACCAGCGTGAGATCGGACGCCAGGGCGAACGCGTGGAGCGTCGAGACGGGTCGGCGTAGAGCGGGAGCGGGAGCCATGAGATTTCGAGTGATTGACACTAGGTAGCCCCCTACCTACTGTCAAGCTTCCCATGCTGCGACGCTCACGGCTCCCCGCTCCCGCCACCCGTGGCGGCCATCCCGATCCCCGTCGCGGGCGCGTCCCGAACCACGGATCGGCCGCGCTCCCGCCGCTGCCGGCCCGACACCCGGCCGTGCTGCTGGTGGCGCTGGCGGTGGCCACGCTGGTGATCCTCTCGGTCACGCACGCGGCCTACGATCCGGACCAGTGGCAGCACCTCGCCGTCGGCCGCTACATCTGGGAGCAGCACCACTTCCCCACCACGCAGCTCTGGACCTGGCCGACCTACGGCGCCCCCGACGTGGACTACGCCTGGGGCTTCGAGGCGCTGCTGTGGCCCTTCTGGAAGCTGGGCGGGCTCGGCGGGATCTACCTTTGGCGCTGGCTCACCACCTTGGGCGCCTTCGCCCTGATCTGGGCGGCGAGTCGCCGCATGGGCGCGAAGGGGTTCCTGCCGCTCGTGGTGATCGTCCTGGCCGCCATGATCTACCGGGGGCGCACCCAGGCGCGCCCGGAATCCGTGGCGGCCCTCCTGCTCGCCGCCGAGTTCCTGCTGCTCGAGGCGCGGCGCCACGGCGCGCGAATCCACGTCGGCTGGCTCGTGCCCATCGCCTGGGCCTGGGCCAACACGCACATCTCCTACTACCTGTTCTTCGTGGTGCTGGGCATCCACGCGCTGGCGGCCTGCCTGCCCCCGCGCCGCGAGGGGGCGCCTCCGGCGCGCGAGCTGTGGCTGGCGGGCCTGGCCTCGGCCGCCGTCTCGTTCGTGAACCCCTCGGGCTGGCGCACGCTCTGGCAGCCGTTCGAGTTCTGGCTGGTCTGGCGGCACGAACCCATCTACCGGACGATCACCGAGATGGGGCCGGTGGTCTGGGCCGTCCACCGGAGCGACGGGCTGCTGCTCCTGCTC
>CAYNPF010000397.1:0-2293 GCA_964398895.1 uncultured bacterium | reverse complement strand
AGCGCACCAACTCGCAGGTCTTGTAGACGGCGATGCCGCCCGAGACCCCGACCAGCACCGTGCGACCGCGCAGCACGGCGCGCCTACGCCTGCGGGAGCGGTTCGTCCTCGTAGAGGAACGGGACTTCCTGGCGGATCGTCCGCTCGAGCGCCGCCGCCGTCACCTTGCCGTGGATGGTCTCGCCGGTGCGGCGGGACCAGTCGTTGAGACGGCGCGCCTCGCGCGCGGCGATGATGCACAGCTCGTACTTGTTCGTGCCCTGCGGCGGGATCAGCGATGCCAGCTTGGTCATGCGATTCGTCTCCTCTGCTGAGGGGCCGTGCGTCAGGACACCGGGCGCAGGCGCCGCACGCGGGCGCGCTCGGCGTCCACGATCGCGGTCAGGCGGGTGACCGCCTGCTCCAGGTCGTCGTTCATCACCAGGTAGTCGTACTCGCGCCACTCGGCCAGTTCGCCGGGGGCGTTGCGCAGCCGCGTCTCGACGACGGCGGCGGTGTCGGTGGCGCGCCCGAGCAGCCGCTGCCGCAGCGCGTCGAGCGAGGGCGGATGGATGAAGATCGAGACCGCGTCCCGGCGCGCGCGGCGCACGCTGGCGCCGCCCTGCACGTCCACGTCGAGCACCACCACGCGCCCGGCGCGCACCTGCTCGTCCACCGCCTTCGCCGGCGTGGCGTAGAGGTGATCGTGCACCTCGGCCCACTCCAGGAACTGGCCGGCCGAGCGCCGCCGCTCGAACTCCTCGCGCGACACGAACTCGTACTGCACGCCCTCCTGCTCGGTCGAGCGTCGCGGCCGCGTCGTCGCCGAGATCGAGAACGTGCACTCCGGCCGCGCGGCCATCAGCCGCTCGACCAGCGTGCCCTTGCCGGCGCCGCTCGGGCCCGAGAGCACGAGCAGGAAGCCGCCGGGCTCGAAGCGGAACGGCGTGTCCGGGACGGGCGGGACCTCGGGATGCGTCACCCTCACTCCACGTTCTGCACCTGCTCGCGCAGGCGCTCGATCTCTTCCTTCATCACGATCACGGCGTGGGCCACCTCGACGTCGTTGGCCTTGGAGCCGATCGTATTGGCCTCGCGGTTCATCTCCTGCAGCAGGAAGTTGAGCTTGCGCCCCGCCTGCTCCGGGCCGGCGATCAGCGTCTCGAACTGGTCGAGGTGGGCGGCCAGCCGCACCACCTCCTCGGTGAAGTCGAGGCGGTCGGCGAGCAGCGCGACCTCCTGCGCCAGCCGCGCCGGGTCCAGCTCGACGTCGCCGAGCAGCGGCTTGAGCCGCGCCAGCAACCGCTCCTTCGCCTCCTGCGGCCGCTGCGGCGCCCGGCGCGTCACCACCTCGATCTGCGCGCGCAGCAGTCCCAGCCGTTGCACGAGGTCCTTCGCCAGCGCCTGGCCCTCGCGCGCCTTCATGGTGTCCATGCTGTCGCAGGCGCGGCCCACCAGGTCGCGGACCATCCCCCAGGTCTCCTCGTCGGACAACGAGGTGTGCTCCCAGGTGAAGATGTCCGGCAGCGCCGCCAGCGTCCGCAGGTCCAGGCCGCTGTCCAGCCGGTAGCGCTCGCGCAGCTTCTCGAGCAGCGCCACGTAGCGGTCGGCGACCAGCTCGTTGACCTTGAGCTCCTCGCCGGTCTCGCCCGCGCCCGACCAGGTGATGGTCAGGTTGAACTTGCCGCGCGAGAAACGGTCGGCGATCAACTGGCGGATGCGGTCCTCGAACAGGCTCACCACCTTGGGCGAGCGCAACGAGACTTCGCAGAAACGGTGGTTCACCGACCGGATCTCGGCCGTCAGGCTCAGGCCGTCGCGTTCCAGTTCGGCCGAGCCGTACCCGGTCATGCTTCGGATCATGGGGACCTCCTGCGGGGACGGGCGAAGTTAGGGCAGGCGGGCCCGCCACGTCAATGCGGCGGCGTGAGTTGCGCGGATTTCCGCGGGGTTCGGCGGGTCGGCGCCGGGGGTGCGTTTCCCCACCGGGTTTCCACCGCGTCGCGAGGAAAGCGGCGCAGTCCGTTCGGGCACATGGACTCGGGGCGAGGCCGGGAGCGCGGGCGGACACCCGCGGCGGGCGGGAGCTACTCGCCGTCCTCGTCGCGCGGCGGGCGGCGGAAGAGGTCCTCGAGCTTGCGCCGCGCGTCGCTCGCCGAGGCGCTCCCCGCCGCCGGCTTGCCGCCGAAGAGGCTCTCGAGCTGGGCCCGGGCGGCCGCCTCGCGCGCCGGGCGCCCCGACTCGGCGGTGAACGAGCGGCGGTTGAAGGAGAAGAATTCGCAGAAGTTGCGGCGCGTCTTGTCCTCGACCAGCT
>CAYNPF010000396.1:0-2294 GCA_964398895.1 uncultured bacterium | reverse complement strand
GCGCCTCCTTCAGCCGGTCGCTGGCCGACCGCCTCGACATGAACCAGACGGTGGCAGGCAGTTACCGGCTCGAGGTCAGTTCGGCGGGGATGGACCGCCCGTTGCAGAGCCTGGCAGTGGTGGCGCGCTTCGCCGGGAGCCGGGTGGCGCTCGTCTGCACGCTGCCGCGGGACGGCCGCCGGCACTTCGACGGGACGCTGCTGGAGCCCGCGGGCGGGACCTGCGGCGTGCGGACCGAGGACGGGATGGAGCACTGGTTCGACTGGTCGGAGGTGAAGTCGGTCCGGCTGGCCGTGGATCCGTGGGAGCAGGTGCGCGCCGCGCGTGCCAAGGGTGCGGCGGCGGGCGGATCCGCAGTCCGGCGCGAGCGCGGGGGGTCTCGATGAACCACGAAATCCTGGATGCGTTGAGCCAGATCACGCGCGAGAAGAGCGTGGATCGGACGATGCTCATCGAGACGCTCGAGGTCGGGTTGGCCAGCGCCGTGCGGCGCAAGTACGGCGCGACCGCCGACGTCGTGGTCAAGTTCTCCAACGAGAGCGGGGCCCTCTCGGTGGCGCTGCGCAAGACCGTGGTCGAGGTGGTCGAGGACCCGGCGCTGCAGCTCACCGTCGAGGAGGCCCGCGTGTTCCCGCAGGGTCGCTCGGCCAAGGTGGGCGACGTCCTCGTCTTCCCGCTGCGGGTCGAGGAGTTCGGGCGCAACGCCATCCAGACCGCCAAGCAGGTGCTGATCCAGCGGGTGCGCGAGGCCGAGCGCGAACGCGTCTTCAAGGAGTACTCGGACAAGATCGGGGTGCTGGTGCGCGGCGTGGTCCAGCAGGTGGACCGCGGCAACGTCATCGTCAAGCTCGACCACTCCGATGGCTTCCTGCCGGCGCGCGAGCAGATCCCGCGTTCCTACCACCGCCAGAACGACTACGTGCGCGCGGTGGTCATCAACGTGGACCGCTCGGCCAAGGGGCCGCAGGTCATCCTGTCGCGCACGCACCCGGACTTCCTGCGCCGCCTGTTCGAGGCCGAGGTGCCGGAGATCGCGGACGCCATCGTCGAGGTCAAGGCCGTGGCCCGCGAGGCGGGGGCGCGCTCGAAGATCTCGGTGTACTCGACCGATCCGCGGGTGGACGCGGTCGGCTCGTGCGTGGGTCTCAAGGGCTCGCGCGTGCAGAGCATCGTGCGGGAGCTGGGCGGCGAGCGCATTGACATCGTGCCCTGGTCGCAGGATCCGACCGTGTTCGTGTCCCGCGCCCTCTCGCCGGCGCGCGTCATGGACGCGCGCGTGGTCGAGGCCGAGAAGCGCATGATCGTGATCGTGGCCGACGACCAGCTGTCGCTGGCCATCGGCAAGGGCGGACAGAACGCGCGGCTGGCCGCGCGGCTGACCGGCTGGAAGATCGATCTGGTGGCCAAGAGCGAGGAGAAGAAGCGCCAGGACCAGGAGCGGGCCAGCCGGGTCGAGGTCGAGAAGCTCGCGCTGGGCGAGGCCACCACGCAGAAGCTCATCTCCGCCGGCATCGAGACGGTGCAGGAGCTCGAGCGCTGCCCGCTGGAGAAGCTCACGGAGATCCCCGGCATCGGCGAGAAGACGGCCGAGAAGCTGCTGGCCGCGGCCCGCGAGTACCTGGCGGAGCATCCGCTGGTGCCGCCCGGCGACGCGGCGGCCGAATTGGAGTTCACGCCGGAGATGGAGGTCGCGCCCGAGGGTGCCGCGACCGAGCCGGCGGCCGATCCCGGGGTGCCGCCCGGGCCCGCTGCGGCGAGCCCGGAATCACCCGCGGATGAGGGTCCGGTGAACCCGAACCCGGGAGGCGACGGTGTCGAGTAGCCAGGGTCCGAAGAAGATGCGCGTCTACGAGGTCGCCAAGGACCTCGGCATGTCGAGCGAGGCGGTGCTGCTCATCGTGAAGCGCCTCGGCATCGAGGTGAAGAACCACATGAGCACCCTGCTGCCCGAGGGGGTCCAGCTCGTGCAGACCGAGGTCGGCAAGGAGAAGACCGCGGTCAAGGAGGAGCTGCACCGCCAGCACGAGCAGGAAGTCGCGCGCGCCCGCGAGGAGCGGGCCCGGGCCACGGCCGCCGCCGCGCCGCCGCCGCCCACGCCCCCCGGCGCCCCGCCGCGCCCCGGTGCCCCGCCGCGTCCCGGCGCCCCGCCGCGCCCCGGCGTCCCGCCGCGCCCCGGCACTCCGCCGCGCCCCGGTGCGGTCGGGATGCGCCCCGCCACGCCCGCGCCGCCTGCGGGCCGCCCGGGCATGCCGCCGTCGCGTCCGCCGTTCGGCTCGCGCCCCGGCGGGCCGGGG
>CAYNPF010000395.1:0-2298 GCA_964398895.1 uncultured bacterium | reverse complement strand
CCGAGTCGTCCGACGGTCCCCACGAGCGGTCAATGGCCCGCTGCGCCAGCAGCAGTTCCGGCCGACCCTCGCCGCCGAGCTTCGGCACCGCCAGCTCCGAGCCGCGGATCGTCGCCACCGCCGCCCCCGGCAGGATCGCCGCCGCGAGCGCCACCAGCAGCAGCCGGCGTGGGCCGTTCATCGCAGCAGCCCCACCTGCAGCACCTCGACGCGCTCGCTCGACAGACCGCGGAAGCGCAGGCGCGCCAGGTAGAGCCCGGCCGGCACGTTGCCCGGCTCCCACACCTGCACGTTCTCGCCCTGCAGGCCGGACCGTGTGAACGAGGCCATCTCGTGCCCCGAGGTGTCGAGGATGCGGAATTCCACCTCGCCCGGCTCGGTGAGCCGGTAGGCGAAGCGCACCGCGCTGCGGCGCGCCGGGTTCGGGTAGACCTTGAGCGAGCCGCGCACCAGCGGCCCGGCCGCCGGAGCCGGCGTCGCCGGCGTGGCCGAGAGCGCCAGCGCCGAGCTGCGCCCGGGGTCTCCGCCCAGCATGGTCCAGGCGATCGAACCGGCAGCCGGCACGTCCACCTGCAGCGAGTAGGCGAACAGGCGGTGGAAGCGGTCCGGCACCACCAGCTCGAGCCGACCGTCGCCGTCGAGATCGGCCGCCACCGGCGAGCCGCTCACGCCGCTGCCGCTGGCCAGCGGCCAGCCCTCCGGCGTCCGCCCGTCGGCGCGCAGGGCCGAGACCAGGCCGCTGCCGTTGAGCCCGACGATCTCGCTGCGCCCGTCGCCGTCCACGTCGAGGGCCAGCGGCGGGCTCCAGGTGCGCAGGTCCTCGTCCGCGCCCTTGCGCGGCCAGCCCGGCGAGGGATAGCCGGTGCGGTTGATGAACGCCAGCCCCGAGTGGATGTCCTGCACCAGCACGTCGGGCAGCCCGTCGCCGTCCGGATCCCCGGCGCCCAGGCCGTTCACCAGCGTGTCGCCGAAGGCATGGCCCCAGCCAGCCAGGCCCGTCCCCGACGGGCAGAAGGCCCACATCCGCTCGTCGCCATGGACCACCAGGGTCGGCACGCCCCCGCCGCACACGCCGTCGCTGGTGCCGCCGCCGGCGGCGCCGTCGAGGCCCAGCCACAGCAGGTCGGGCACGAACGCGCTGTCCCGCGCCACCCGCACCGGCCAGGCGCCGGCGGCCGCCGTGGTCGCGCCGCTGATGCACTCCCCGATCCACGAAACGCCCACCCAGCCCTGGTCCGTGCCCGCCGCGACCAGCCGGCAGCCCGAGAAGTCCACCACCGCCAGCCGCCCCGAGTAGGTGCCGTCGGTCGCCGGCACCACCTCGACCCGCTCCGCGATCGAACCGTCGAGGAGCAGCGAGTAGACGTGGCCGTCCGCGCAGCCCACCAGGACACGTGCGTCGGGGTAACTGCCCGCGATCACCGGTGGCGTCACGACGATGGACGGCAATCGCGCCGGCCAGCCGGGGCGCACCGCCCCGGTGTGATCGAGCAGCCAGACGCGGCCGCCGGGGCTGCTGGTGTCGGCGCCCGTCGCGTACGTCGCGACCGCGAAGTACGCCGGCCCCGCACCCGCGGCACCGATCGCCAGCGCCGCCAGCTCGGGGCGCAACCGCTGGTCGAGGTGCGCAAAGGCGAGATCGTCGGTCCCCGCGAGCGAGAGTCCGTCCGCGCGCACGGCGAACAGCGCAGCGCTGTCGGGATCCGGGACCGTGGCCAGGCTGCCGTCGGGCACCCTCACCGTCGAGTCGGGTCCGCCCGCCCAGCACACGTCCTTGCGACCGTCGCCGTCGGCGTCCACCGCGAGCAGGCGCGGTCCCCCGGGCGGGAACTTCGCCCGCACCGGCCAGCCCTCCGGCTCCCAGGTGCGCCGGGCGGTGACGTGCATGGTGGGGAGCGGATCGTCCAGGAACTCGAGCCGTCGGTGCGGACGCGCGCCGGTGTGCGGCAGCAGGTTGGGGAAGGTCGAGTCCCCCAGCACCGCGTTGTTGCTGGCGAACCACGGATCGAAGGGCGCCCCGTAGAAGTAGGGCGAGCCCGTGTCCCCCAGGTCGGCCATGCCGTCGGCCTCGAGCACCGAGACGCCGAAGCGGTCGTGGTTGGTGTTGAAACCGTAGTCCGGGTTGACGCGCAGCGAGCTGGCGTAGGGGATCACGCTGTCGTCCACGTGCCAGATCAGCAGTCCACCGCCCGGCAGCAGCGCGTCGTACTCGTAGCGGTCCGGGCTCTTCGGGCCGAGGATGACGTGGCTGAGCGAGTCCTGGTCCAGCTCGACGGTGTCGGCCGGCGCCAGGTAGCG
>CAYNPF010000394.1:0-2315 GCA_964398895.1 uncultured bacterium | reverse complement strand
AGGGGCCGATCGCGCTGTTCATCTCGATCCGGAAGCCGCGGTTGACGTGGATCTCGCCCTGGTCGTCGAACCAGGGGACCCGGAACATCAGCACGCGCTCGGGCTCGACGATCCGCTCGACGATCTTCGACTCGCGGTACTCGGGGTAGCGATCCAGCACGAGGCTCAGCGAATCGAGCACTTCCTGGACTGCCTGGTGGAATTCGGGCTCGGCGGGGTTCTTGGCCTTCACCTGGGCCATCAGGTTGACGACGTAATCCTTCGAGGACATCGCGCTCACCTCAGTCATCCCTCCAGCACCCTGGTCGGACACCTGGAACAGACGGTCTCTCCCTTGGCCATACCGGCCAAACGGGGGACACTGTACGCCATAAGGCGTCTTGCGTCCAGCGGCTTCGCTCAGACGAAAGTCGTAGCCTCGCCGGATTGGCCGAAAATCTTACGGTCGTTGGTGCCCGGGGCCGGATGGCCTGCCTGCGGGTCAGCCGCTTGGCCTGCGCGCCAGGATCCGGGCCGTCAGGGGGCCGCCCGGGGGGGAGGGCTCCTCGTAGCGAACGGTGACGAGGTCGGGGAAGGCCGCGGCCAGCTCGCCGTCGCGCAGCAGGAAGTGGGCGCGCCTGGGTCGGCCGAAGCGCTCCTGTCCGAGGCGGTAGGTCTCGTAGACCAGCCAGCCGCCGGGGGCGACGGCCTGCTGCATCCACGCGAAGAGGGGGCGGTGCAGGAAGCGGAAGCAGACGACCAGATCGAAGCGCCGCTCCGGCGCGGGCAGGCCCGATCGCTCGAGGTCGCACACCACGGTGCGCAGCGGCACGCCCTCGTGGGCGGCGAGCGCGCGCGCTCGCTCGAGCGCCTCGGGCGCGTGGTCGCGACCCTCGACGGTGAAGCCGTGGGTGGCGAGGTAGACCGCGTCGCGTCCCGCGCCGCACGCCACGTCGAGCGCGGTGCGCGCGGGCCCGCTCCCCGCCGGCCACGCGGCCATCAGCTCGGGCAGGACCTCGGCGAGGAAGCGGGCGGGGCGCCACAGGCGTGCCGCGCTCCCGCGATCGTCGAGGCCGCCCGGCAGCGCGGCCAGCGGTCCGTCGAGATGGGCCGCGTCCGCGTAGCCCATCTCCTCGAGGGCCGTCGCTCCCGCCGCCGCGACGGTCGCGTCGTCGGCCACGACGAGGATCCGAGTGCCGCGCGGGGGCAGTTCGACCCGGCGCTCGCGCAGATCGGCGAGCGGCAGGTGGCCGCTGCCGGCGAGGTGGCCGCGCGCGTAGGCGGCCGGGTCGCGCACGTCGAGGACGACGCGATCGGTCGCCCCGGCGGCGCGGCCGGGATCCAAGGGTTCCATGGCGGATTCATCGCACGCTCGCGGGGGGTGTCGCAAGCGCCGCGATCGGCCATTGACCCCGGCCGGTCCGCCCGGGGATACTGATGGCACCCGGGATGGCGACCACGCCCTTGAGACCTGCCCTCGTTCACACCCTCCTCACGTTCCTGCTGCTCGCCGCCGGGATCACCGGCGCGATCGCCGAGCCGTCGCCGCCGCACACCCGCGACGAGGCCGCCGCCCTCTACCAGCGCTCGCTCGGGCTGCTGGCGCGCGGGACGCTGGAGTCGCGCCGGCAGGCGCTGCGCGATCTCGAGCGGGCCACGCTGCTCGAGCCCGACAGCGCCGCCTACCAGCTCACGCTGGCGCGTGCCTACCAGTCCGCCGGCTTCCTCAAGGGCGCGCGCGACCGCTACCAGCGCGTGGCCAGCCTGCGGCCCGCCGACGTGTCCGGGCACCTCGGGCTGGCGCGGATGTGGCGGCGCGACTGGCTCAAGTTCCTCGACGCCGCCTCGCTCGACCGCGCGATCGCCGAGTTCACCGCCGCCGGCCGGCTCGACAGCGCCGACGTGGACCTGTGGCTCGAGCTGGCGCCGCTGCAGATCGAACGCGGTGACCTGCCCGCGGCCTGCGCCACGGTGTTCCGCGCCCTGCGCCTGGCGCCGGGGCGCGGCGACGCCCACCTGGCGGTGGCGCACGCGCTCTACCGCAGCGGGATGCTCCCCGAGGCCGACAGCGCCTACCGGGCCGTCCTGCCCTCCCTGGCGCCGTCCGTCCGCCGCTGCTTCGAGGACATCAGCCCGGTGGCCAGCGAGGCCGACACCGCGATCCTCAACCACCTGCCGCCGTCCGAGCAGCCCGCCTTCATCGAGCGATTCTGGCGGGAGAACGACCCCGACCTCTCCACACCGGTGAACGAGGCGCGACTCGCCTACTGGGCCCGCGCCACCCAGGCCTATTTCCTCTTCTACGACCGGCGCCGGCGCGAGTGGGACGAGCGGGG
>CAYNPF010000393.1:0-2320 GCA_964398895.1 uncultured bacterium | reverse complement strand
ACGCGGCGCAGGCGCGAGCCGGCGAAGTCCTCGAGCATGGGATCGCCGTCGTAGACGACGAGGATGGCCCGCTCGTAGGCGAAGAGTATGCGCGGCGGCGAGTTGTCGAGCCCCTCGATGCTGCTGCGCTCCTTGTCGGTCGCCGCCAGGCCGGCCTTCAGCTCGGCCAGTGTGCCCCACGAGTCCCAGCCTGCCGCCCCCGAGGCGATGACCTGGCTGCAGTTCTCGGCCTCCTCGGCCGAGCCGCGCGGCAGCCGCACGCGCGTCAGCTCGATGTCCCGCACCGAGACGCTGTTGCTGTCGCGGTCCACCACGACGAAGCCGTTGAACCAGAAGACCCCGAAGACCGGGCTGGCGGCGCCGGCCTTCTGGTAGGAGAAGGCGGCACGGCCGCTGAGGGTGTCGCCGGCAAGCCACTCGGGCTGCGGCTGGTAGACGACGATCGAACCGTCGGTGAAGTCGAGCTGTCGCGGCCAGCCGACGTTCGTGCTGCGGGCCGCGGCCCCGGCCGGGAGCAGGAGCAGGGCAAGGAGGGCGATGAGGCCCGCGAGGGTGACGGCGCGCGGACCGCGGAGCCGCTGCAACGGTGACATCGGATGCCTCCGAGGTGAGGTCAGGGGGAGCGGGCCCGCCTCCCGGGCCGCCACCGCTACTGTACGACGACGGGGCGGGGAACACACGCCCCGTCGTCCCACCCCTCACGGGTGACGGCCGTTCCCGAATCTGCGACCATGCCGGGTCGGACGCGGAGGATCCCGATGGACGAGTGCTTCTTCGTCAGCGACCTGCACGGCGAGCCGGGGCGCTACCGGCGGCTGTTCGAGCGCATCCGGGCCGAGGCGCCGGCCGCGGTGTTCCTCGGTGGCGACCTGCTGCCCTCGGCGCTGGCCCCCTCGCGCGGCCCCGACGGGGCGCAGGCCGAGTTCGTGGCCGAGGTGCTGGAGCCCGGCTTCGTGGCGCTGCGCCACGCGCTGGGGGAGGGGGCGCCGCGGGTCTTCCTGATCCCGGGCAACGACGACTGCCGGATCGAGGAGGAACTGCTGCGGGCCGCCGACGCCCGCGGGACCTGGGACTACGCCCACGGCCGCCGGCTGTCCTTCGGCGGCTTTCCCGTGCTGGGCTACGCCTGCGTGCCGCCGACGCCGTTCCGGCTCAAGGACTGGGAGCGCTACGACGTCTCGCGCTACGTGGACCCCGGGTGTGTCTCGCCCGAGGAGGGTTCGCGCACGGTGCCGGTGGAGGAGCGCGAGGCGCGCTGGGGCACGATCCAGCGCGACCTCGATGAGCTGGCCGGCGAGGCCGATCTCGCCGAGGCGATCTGCCTGTTCCACGCCCCGCCCTACCAGACGCCGCTCGATCGGGCCGCACTCGACGGTCGCAGCTTCGAGCACGTGCCCCTCGACGTGCACGTGGGCAGCATCGCGGTGCGCCGCTTCATCGAGCGGCGTCAGCCGCGGCTGACGCTGCACGGGCACGTGCACGAGTCGGCGCGCCTGACCGGTGAATGGCGCACCCGGCTCGGGCGCACGCACTGCCTCTCGGCCGCGCACGACGGGCCGGAGCTGGCGCTGGTGCGCGTGGATCCGGCCCGTCCCGAGGCGGCGACGCGGGAGCTGCTGCCCGCGGACTGAGGCCCGGTCGGCCCGGGCTACGGCCCTCCGCCGAGCCGCAGCGGGCGCGCCGCGTCGGTGATCGCCCCGATCTTGGCGGCGAAGCTGGTCTGCTGCGCCAGGTCCTGGTCGGTGACGATGTGCAGGTCGAGCAGGCCGTCGCTGCGGTAGCCGCTGCGCAGGAAGTTCATCTCCGCCAGGCAGAGGCTCCAGCCCTCGAACCACAGCTCCAGCTCGCGCCGGTCGGCCTCGCCGCCGCGGAAGTGGACGATCAGGTCGAGGTCGCTGCCGGGGCCGGCGGTGGCGTTCTTGGTGCTGCCGAACACGTAGAGTCCCTGCACGCCGAAGCGGCCGGGCGTGAGGTCGGCGGCGATGCGCTGGGCCATGCGCAGGCGCCAGCGCCAGTGGTCCTCGGCCGGGCGCGCCAGGGGCCCGGGCATGGGCTGGAGGATGCTCTCGGGACCGGTGCCGGGCGGCGCCAGCGCGGCCACCGCCTCGTCGAGGTCGGCGTTCATGAGCAGGCGCAGGACCTGGCCGTCGGCGACCGCCGGCACCTCGATGACGCGCAGGGTGCGGGCAAGGTGCGCGAACTCGGGCAGCAGCCGGGACAGCACGTTGTCGGAGCGCGTCAGGAAGGCGTGGTTGAAGACCACGCCCTCGTCGTCGGGGTAGAGCGGCAGGTAGCGGATGCCGGACTCGACGAGGTCCTG
>CAYNPF010000392.1:0-2333 GCA_964398895.1 uncultured bacterium | reverse complement strand
GTCCTGGAGATCCAGGGCGGCGCGGACCTCGGCCGCGGCCACCCCGCGGGGCACGTGGACATCGCCCGCCTGCGCCGGGGCGGCGCCGGCCTGGTGGTGTTCGCCTGCTTCGTGCCCAACGGGCCGCCCCCGGGCCGCGCCTTCCGCGAGGCCTCGACGCTCCTCGACCTCGTGGACCGGACCTGCGCCGACTTCCCCGGGGACCTGGTGAAGGTGACGAGCGCGGCCGAGGCCGGGGCGGCCATGGCCGGTGGCCGCGTCGGCGTCCTGCCGGCGGTCGAAAACGGGCTGGCCATCGAGTCGGACCTCGGGAACCTCGAGCAGCTCCGCCGTCGCGGCGTGCGCTACCTGACGCTCACCCACGCACGGCACCTCGAATGGGCCGCGTCGTCGGACGAGCCGTGGAGCGGCAACCACGGCCTGACCGCCTTCGGGCGCGAGGTCGTGCGCGCCATGGAGGGCCTGGGCATGATCGTGGACGTCTCGCACGTCCACCCCACCACCTTCTGGGACGTGGTGCGCGTGGCGCGGAAGCCGATCATCGCCTCGCACTCCTGCGCCGCCGCCCTCTGCCCGGTCAGCCGCAACCTCACCGACGAGCAGGTCGAGGCCGTCGCCGACACCGGCGGCATGGTGGGGGTGAACTTCTTCCCCGGCTTCCTCGATCCCGACTACTTCGCCGGTGATGCCTCTGCGCTCGAGCGCCTGTGGGCCGAGTCGCAGCGGATCGAGGCCGAGTTCGCCGACGCCCCGGTGCGCCGCGTGGCCGAGTCCCACCGGATCGCCGCCACCACCCGCGCGGCGCGGGGGCCGGTGCGGGCCGACCTCGACCTGCTCATCGCGCACATCCGGCACCTGGTCGAACGCGTGGGCGACGAGCACGTGGGCCTCGGCTCGGACTTCGACGGCGTCTTCGAGCTGCCCCGCGACCTGCCCGACTGCTCGGCCTACCCGCTCCTGCTCGATCGCCTGCGCCGCTGCGGGATGAGCGAGCGCTCGGTGCAGCGCATCGCCGGGGAGAACTTCCTGCGCGTGCTGCGCGCCCACGACGCCTGAACCGGGCCACGACGCCCAAGCCGGGCGCCCGCGGGAGAGACGCTCCCCACGGCGGCGGTCGTCGCTCCCACGGGCACGCTGGTGCCCCGGCGCTGGCCCGGAGGCGAGCGCCGCCGCTACCCTGCGGGGCACGGGGGGGGGTCTGTCCCCTCGAGACTCGTTCGCCGGAGGAAGCCGTGACCTCGAATCACCCTCGTCCTCGTCTCCGCCTCGTCGCCGTACTGCTGGTGTCCGCGCTCGCCGGTCCCGCCGTCGCCCAGCAGGTCGCCGACACGACCTTCACGCCCCCGATCCCCTCCCCCGCCTTCGCGCCCGGGGCGGGACCGGTGGTGCTGGTGGACGAGGGGCACCACGAGTTCCACACCCTCGGCGGGCGCTTCGCTCCCTTCGGCCGGCTGCTGGCGCGGGACGGGTTCGTGCCGCGATCGCACCAGGGTCGCATCGTCCGCGCCGACCTCGAGCCGGCGCGCGTGCTGGTGATCGCGAACGCGCTGGCGGAGCGGAACGTGGACGACTGGATCCGACCGGTGCTGTCGGCCTTCGACACCGCGGAGGTGCGGGCGATCGAGGGTTGGGTGAACGACGGCGGCTCTCTGCTGCTGGTGGCCGACCACATGCCGTTCGCCGGCGCCGCCGCCGACCTGGCCGCGGCCTTCGGCGTGCTGCTCACCGACGGCTTCGCGCAGGACGCGGACGGGCAGATGAACTTCATGCTGCGCCGCGCCGGGGGCCGGCTGCACGCCCATCCCGTCACCGACGGGCGCGGCCCCGGGGAGCGGGTGGACTCGATCGCCGTGTACACCGGCGGGGCCTTCCGCACGACGATGTCGGTGGACACGCTGCTGACGGTGACCCCGGGCGGCACCGCCCTGCTCCCCGAGGTGGCGTGGCAGTTCTCTCCCCTGACCCCCACGCTACGGACCGACGGCATGATGGTCGGGGCCGCGCTGCGGCACGGCCGCGGTCGCGTCGTGGTCTTCAGCGAGGCCGCGATGCTCACCGCCCAGTTCGCCGGCCCCCAGCGCATGCCGGTGGGCATGAACGCGCCCGAGGCCACGCACCATTCCCGCTTCGTGCTGAACACGGTCCGCTGGCTGGCCGGCGTGATCCCGACGAAGGCGCCCGGAGCGAAGCCTCGGGGACATTGAGGCGGGCGGCCCGTCGGCGGCTCGCGCCGAGACGGGGATCGCGGGCCGAACGCAGGGCGGGGACCTGCCGACGGCAGGTCCCCGCTTCCGTACGCACGAGCCCGTGAAGGACCCGGGCTGGCCGCGACT
>CAYNPF010000391.1:0-2338 GCA_964398895.1 uncultured bacterium | reverse complement strand
GAGCGGGATGTCGGCGCCGTTCTGCGGGCCGTCGAAGGAGATCCAGGTGCGCACCCGGTGCGGCAGCCCGTGCGCTTCCATCCACGCCAACGCGTAGCGGGAGCACACCCCGCCCATGCTGGCGCCCACCAGGGCCAGCGTCGTGGTCGGCGCGATCGCCGCCTGCACCTGCTGCACCAGCGTGGCCACCAGCAGCCCGTTCGCCTCCACCGGGAGCTTCGCGTCGGTGTAATCGAGCACCACCGCGTCGAACCCGTCGGCGCGCAGCGTCTCGACCAGGCCCTGCTGGTCGAGCAGGGCGTACAGTTCGTCCCAGTCCATCGAGTCGTCGAGATCGAGGCCCTCGGGCACGATCACCGGGTTGGTGAGCTGCGCGTGTCCCGGCGCCCGGTAGACGTAGGCGTCGCCCGAGGCGTAGGTGCCCTGGTAGGCCGTCGTCGAGGTCACGTGCAGCGTCTCGTCCGGCGCCGGCGTGGCCAGCGCCGCCACGTCGAAGGCGCACCGTGCCTCGGCCACCGAGCCGTCGGCGCGGGTCAGCCGCGCCGTCAGCGTGCGCCGGCCGACGTCGGCGTAGCGGACGCGCACGCGTTCGCCCAGCGCGACCGGTCGCAGCCCGAGACCGTCGTCGAAGTCCATGGCCAGCGCGCGCGGGGCCCCGTCGCCGAGGAAGCGCTCGGGGTCCAGGGCGAAGACGAGGTCGCCGCCGCGCCGGGTGCGCGGCGCCAGTGCCGCCAGCGCCACCGCCCGCGAGCGCAGCAGCGGCGAGCCCGTGCCCGCCACCAGGGTGCCGTTCGCCGGGCGCAGCGAACCGTCGTCCAGCGCCCCGGGACGCAGGCGCTCGTAGGCGCGGTCGAACAGGGCGAGCGGTACGACCCCCGCGCGCCGTGCGGCGCGCGCCCCCGCCTCCAGCGTCGCCAGATCCGCCCCCACCGGGGCCCGTGCGGCCCGCTGCAACTCGTCCCAGGCCTGCCGCCAGCGCGCGCGGTCCACCACCGGGGCGCCGGCCGAGCCATCCAGCTCCTCGAGGTGCGCCAGCGGCAGCACGCGCTCGTAGAGCACGCCGGTGCTCACCAGCGGATCGAGCGGGCGCAGCACGGCCTCCAGCGCCGCGGCCGACCCGCCGTCTCGGGCGCGGGCGGGACCAGCCGCCGCGGCGAGGGCCACCGCCATCACGACGACGCGACGAACGCAGGGCACGCGGATCATGGGGCCTCCTGGCCTGGATGGAGTCTCGCGGGACGGCGCCGGCAACGCCACGAATGTAGCACGCGCGACGGAGGGCACCCCCCGAAATCGCCGGCAACGACCGGGCGCCCGGCGGCGATGCCGGGCGCCCGGAATCGGACCGGACGATCTCACCGGTAGAGCTGCTTCAGCCTTCCCCACGTCGTGGTGCCGACCGGAACGGTGGACTCGTTGAGGTAGACCACGAGGTAGAAGTTGGCCGGGGCGCCCTCGCAGAACTGGTTCGCCTCCCCCGGCGGAGTCATGTAGAAGAGGTTGTGGCTGCTGCCCAGCTCGGGCGGACCGGCCACGAACAGACCCGTGTCGTCGGTGCTGAAGCTGACGCCGAGCCAGATGTCCTGCGTCAGGTCCGGCGAGCCCGTGCCCGGCTCGAGGTCGAGATGCAGGACGTGGGAGCCCGAGGGCAGATCGGTGAGCACGTAGGGACCGGCCAGCAGCGCCATCGGCTGGACACTGTCCGTGGGGTCATTGGCGTAGAAGGCGATCGCCGCACCGGTCGTTCCCGGCGTGCTCTTGTAGTAGCCGAGGTCCACGCCGCACAGGTGCCCGAAGCCGACCATGTGCAGGTCGTCGGCGACCTCCACCCCCGCGCCCGCCGGGAAGTACTGCCCGAGGGCGTTCTGGGTGCAGGAGTAGACGGTGCCGCAGCCCTGCGCGGACTGCAGGTGGATGACGTCGTGCTGGATCGAGAGCGGGCTGGGCAGGGGCTGCGGCGTCGGGGCGATGCGCGAGGCGGCGAGGGCCGACGACACGGCGCCCAGGAGCACGGCGAGAACGACGAGGACACGGAGCGGCTTCATGGCGACCTCCTGGGGATGCCGGGCGGGGAGGCTAGGTCACGACGGGGGTTGAAGCGCGGCGTAGCAACGGAGTCGGGGGCACCTCCTTCGAGTCCAGCGGGAGCCGGAACCTCGACGACACCGGGCGCGGGGGTGCGATCCCCGACCGCGTCCAAGCTCGCCGAACCTGACAACTGTAACGCAGCGGGGCCTCGAATCAAGGCGAAACCACCACCACCCCGGCGGGCAGCGGGCCTTCTGCTAGCATCGCCCCCATGCCAACCCTGAACGGCCCCGTGGGCCCGCCGCTGTGC
>CAYNPF010000390.1:0-2365 GCA_964398895.1 uncultured bacterium | reverse complement strand
GGGCCAACAGCAGCCAGGTGCCGCCCAACGACCGCACGCGCGTGGTCGGCTACGGCGCGGTCGCCTTCACCGCCGCCGACGGCGGCGGCTCCGGCGGCGTCACGCCGGGCTCCGACGCCTCCTCGCTCACCCCGCCCGCCGCGCCGCCGGCGGACGCGCCGCTCGATGCCGCGGCGAAGCGCGCGCTGCTGAAGCTGGTGCGCACCACGCTCGAGCGGTGGTTTGCCACCGGCGGCACCGTGCCGCTGCCGCGCGACCTGCCGGCGGCGACGCAGCGGCCCCGGGGGGCGTTCGTCACGCTCTACGAGGGCGGCGACCTGCGCGGCTGCATCGGCCACATGTCGCCCGACCAGCCGCTGGCCGCCACGGTCCAGGCCATGGCGCTGGCCGCGGCGTTCGAGGACCCGCGCTTCCGCCCGGTCGAGGCGGGCGAGCTGACGGCGATCGAGATCGAGATCTCGGTGCTCACGCCGCTCGCCCCGGTGTCGGGCCCGGAGGCGATCGTGGTGGGTCGCGACGGCGTGCAGATCCGCAAGGACGGGCGCACCGCGGTGTTCCTGCCCCAGGTGGCGACCGAGCAGGGCTGGGATCGCACCGCGCTGCTCGAGAACCTCTGCCGCAAGGCGGGGCTCCCGGGCGACGCGTGGAAGAGCGGCGCGCGCTTCTGGACCTTCCAGAGCGTCCACTTCCGCGAGTCGCAGGAGCGGTGACCGTCCGGCTGATCGTCCTCGGCGCCCTGGCGCTGCTCGGCCAGGTCGTGCTGCTGCGCGAGTGCGAGGTCGCGGCCTACGGCAGCGAGCTGGCGCTGGTGCTGGGCCTCGGCCTGTGGCTGGCGGGCACGGCGGCGGGCGCCCTGGCCGCGAACGCGCGTCGCCGCGTCGGCGACACGGCCGTCCGCGGCGCTCTGCTCGCGCTGGGCGCGGCGATCCCGTTCGGCGTCGTGCTGGCGCGCGGCTCGCGCCGCCTCTTCGGCGGCGTGCCCGGCGCCGACCTTCCGTTCGGGCTGCAGCTCGCGGTGCTCGCGCTCTGCCTCCTGCCCGCCGCGCTGCTCGCCGGCCTGCTCTTCCCGTGGATGGCGCGGCGGCTCGCCGGGGCGGGACACGGCTCGGCGGCGCGGGCCTACGCGCTGGAGAGCGCGGGCGGGCTGGCCGGCGGAATGCTGGCGACCGTGCTGCCGGCGCTGGGCGCGCAGAACTGGGCGCTCGCGCTGCTGTGCGGCCTCGGCGCCGCCCTCGCCGCGGCGATCGCGGGTGGATCCCGCCGCGGTCGCATCACCGCGATCGCCGGGGCGGCCGTCGCGCTGGCGCTGCTCGCGGTCTCCCCCGCGCTCGACCGCGCCATGACGCGCTGGAACCACCCCGACCTGCTGGCCACGCGCGACACGCCCTACGGTCGCGTCACCGTGACCGGCACGCTCGGGCAGGTCGCGGTGTTCGAGAGCGACGCGCTGGCCTACGAGAGCCAGGGCACCGCGGCCGAGGAGTTCGTGCAGCTCGCCGCGGCGCAGCGTGACACGGTGCGGCGCGTGCTGGTGCTGGGCGGCGCGGCCCAGGGCCTGGTGCCGCAGGTGCTGCGCCTCGGCCGCGTGGCGGTGGACGCGGTCGAGTTGGACCGCGACCTGCTCGACCTGGTGACGCCGTACCTGCCGGACGCCGAGCGTCGCGCCCTCGCTGATTCGCGGGTGCACCTGGTCTTCGCCGACCCGCGCCGCTTCCCCGCGCAGGCCGCGAGCTACGACCTCGTGCTGTCCGGCCTGCCCGAGCCGGGCTCGGGCCGCACCAACCGTTGCTACACCCGCGAGTTCTTCGCCGCCTGCTGCGCGCACCTCGCACCCGGCGGCGTGCTGGCGCTGCGCCTGCACGGCGCCGAGAACTTCTGGACGCCGGCGCTGACCCGGCGCACCGCCGGCATCCACCGCGCGCTGCGCGAGGTCTTCCCCGCCGTCGTCGTGCTGCCCGGCGGCACCAACCTGCTGCTGGCCTCGCGCGCCCCGCTGCCGCTCGAGGCGACGGGCCCGGCGGCGCGCCTCGCCGCCCGACTGCCCGGCGCGCGGCTGGCCACACCGGCCTACGCTCGCTACCTCTACACCAACGACCGCTTCGCCGAGACGGCGTCGCGCCTGGCGCGGGACCCGGCGCCCGCCAACCGCGATGCCCGCCCCGCCTGTTACCAGGCGAGCATGCTGCTGTGGCTGTCGCGTTCCTACCCGCGCCTCGCCGGGATCGCCCTGCCCGAGTGGCGCCTCGCCGACCTCGAGCGGAGCCCGGCGGCCTGGGCGGTCGCGGCCGCGCTGCTCGGACTGCTCGCGCTGGCGCGGCGGCGCGACGCGACGCGGCGCGCTCTCTACGCCGGCCTCGCCGGCTTC
>CAYNPF010000389.1:0-2371 GCA_964398895.1 uncultured bacterium | reverse complement strand
CGTCGCTACGCCGCCTGCTGCTCGGACATGCCCGAGGCCACGCTCGAAGATCGCCTGCGCCACGCACTCCGGTGCTCGGTGCGGGCCCGGCCGCATCGCGTGGCGTAGCCGGGCGCGGGCGGCGCTCCGGCCGCGCGATGCGGGACCGTGCTGCGGTGCCCCGGCCCTGCTATGCTGCCGCCCATGAGCCGGCAGCCCTCGTACGAGTTCCATGTCTCGCGCGCCGCGCGTGATCGCTACGGCTTCGACCAGGCGCTCTTCGGCCTCACCGGCAACGTCGTCTTCGCCGACATCGAAGCCAGTCGCGCCTTCGCCCACCGGATGAACACCGTGCGCGGGGCCGACCAGCGCCCCGAGCAGGCCGTCGGCCCCGGCGCGCTCAATGCCATGGGCCTCATTGACGAAGTGCTCCACTACGTCGTCGCCGCCTACCGCGAGCAGCGCGACCGCCGCGCCCTGACCGACGCGCTCGGCTGGTTCGAGTCGCGGCTCGGCCGCTCCGCGCTCGACCGCGCCCTGCTCGCCTTCGCCGAGGCCTTCCCCACCGTGGCCGTCTACCGCCGGCAGCTCGCCGCCGCCTCGTGGCTGAACGGCGTGACCGGCGGTGTGCCCCACCGCGCGGTGGCGCTCGAGGAGCTGATGATGCTGTGGCTCGCCAACGCGAACCCGGCCTTCCGCCCCTTCCGCGAGCTGTTCGACGACGACGCGCTCGCCCGCGGCACCGCCTATCCGGGGATCACCGGGGCGCTGCGCGAGTACTTCGACACCCGCCCGCGCTTCGGTCCCGACGAGCAGAACCTCGTGGACCTCCTGCGCGCGCCCGCCCTCGCCTCGCCCGATTCGCTGGAGGGGCAGCTCGCCTTCATCCGCGAGCGCTGGGCCGAGCTGATCGCCCCGCTGCGCGCGCGGCTGGTGGCCGGGCTCGACGTGCTCAAGGAGGAGGAGATCGCGGTCTGGCTGCGCTACCACCCGCCCACGCCGGGCGGGGCCTGGCCGTCCCCGCTCGGCGACTCGAGCGCCGCGGCGATCCCCAGCTTCGTCCGCCAGGATCACGAGTACGAGCGCTTCAGCCGCGACCTCGACTGGATGCCGCGGGTGGTGCTCATCGCCAAGACCGTCTACGTCTGGCTCCACCAGCTCTCGCTCGCCTACGGCCGCGACATCTCGCGGCTCGACCAGATCCCCGACGAGGAGCTCGACACGCTGGCCCGCCGCGGCTTCACCGGGCTGTGGCTGATCGGCGTGTGGGAGCGCAGCCGCGCCTCGCAGCGCATCAAGCAGATGACCGGCAATCCCGAGGCCGTGGCCTCGGCCTACTCGCTGCTCGGCTACGACGTCGCCGCCGACCTCGGCGGCATGGCCGCCTACGTCTCCCTGCGCGATCGCGCCCGCGCCCGCGGTCTTCGCATGGCCAGCGACATGGTGCCGAACCACATGGGCGTGGACTCGCACTGGGTGATCGAGCATCCCGACTGGTTCGTGCAGCTCGACCACAGCCCCTACCCCGCCTACCGCTTCGAGGGGCCCGATCTGTCGGGCGACGGCCGGGTCGGCATCCGCATCGAGGACCACTACTACGACCGCACCGACGCGGCGGTGGTGTTCCAGCGCACCGATCGCTGGACGGGCGAGACGCGCTACCTGTATCACGGCAACGACGGCACCTCGATGCCGTGGAACGACACCGCCCAGCTCGACTACCTCAAGCCCGAGGTGCGCGAGGCGGTGATCCAGACCATCCTGCACGTCGCGCGCCTGTTCCCCATCATCCGCTTCGACGCGGCGATGACGCTGGCCAAGCGCCACTACCAGCGGCTCTGGTATCCCGAGCCGGGCAGCGGCGGGGCCATCCCCTCGCGCGCCGGCCGCGGCCTGACCAAGGCCGACTTCGACGCCGCCATCCCCGTCGAGTTCTGGCGCGAGGTGGTGGACCGCGTCGCCGCCGAGGCGCCCGACACGCTGCTGCTGGCCGAGGCCTTCTGGCTGATGGAGGGCTACTTCGTCCGCACCCTGGGCATGCACCGCGTCTACAACAGCGCCTTCATGAACATGATGCGCGACGAGGAGAACGCGAACTACCGCAGCGTGATCAAGAACACGCTCGAGTTCGACCCCGAGGTGCTGAAGCGCTACGTCAACTTCGTCAACAACCCCGACGAGCGCACCGCGATCGAGCAGTTCGGGAAGGGCGACAAGTACTTCGGCGTCTGCACGCTCATGGCCACGCTGCCCGGCCTGCCGATGTTCGGCCACGGCCAGGTCGAGGGCTACGCCGAGAAGTACGGCATGGAGTATCGGCGCGCCTACCACGACGAACGCCCCGATCCGTGGCTGGTGGCGCGCCACGAGCGCGAGATCAGCCCGCTGCTGC
>CAYNPF010000388.1:0-2375 GCA_964398895.1 uncultured bacterium | reverse complement strand
CCGGCTGGCGGATCGAGTCGTTCCTCGAGTCGCCGCCCGCGCCCGAGCGCGAGCGGAGCTGAGGCGGAACCGCCCGCTCAGCGCCCCGCGCCGGAGTGGCTGCCGTCGCAGAACGGCTTGTTGCCCGAGCGGCCGCAGCGGCACAGCCAGGCCTCGCCGATCTTCAGCGGCGTCGGCGCGTTCGCGCCCATCTCCCCGAGGCGGAAGGGACCGCTGAGCTCCAGCGGCCCGCCCTCCACCAGGGTGACCCGCAGCGGCGTGCCCGGAGCGTCGTCGGCCGGCGACGAATCGCAGGCGCCGATGCGGCCCTCGTCGTCGAAGCCCGACTCCCAGTGGCTGCCGTCGCAGACCGGCGCGTGCTTCGTCGCCCCGCAGCGGCACAGCGCCACCCGCGTGTCGTCGAGCACCGGGGTGCCGTCCGCGGCGGCGATGCGGATGTCACCGCTCAGGCGCAGGGGACCGTCGCGCTCCGGCGTCACCGTGTTCACCGGGGGGACCGGCTCGGGCGCCCCGCCGTCGTGCCGCTCGTAGTGCAGCGCGCCGGTCGGACAGCGGCACACCACCGTCGCGACCTCGTCGGGCGGGGCAAGGGCCGGCGCGATCCACGGCCGGCGGGCCGAGTCGAACACCCGCGGCAGGCCGACGATGCAGGCCGCGACGTGGGTGCAGCGGACCTTGCTCCAGCGCACCGTGATGCGGTCGGTCTTGAACTCGTAGAGCCTGTCGTCCATGTCGCCTCCCGGGCCCGTGCCGACCGGCAGACTAGCGCAGGCCCGCCCGGCGGGGAACCACCCGGGTGCGGGTGGTAGGATGCCGGCGATCGCGTTCCCGACGAGCCGGGAGGTGCCGATGAACCTGGATGCGCAACGCTGCGACGTCGCCGTGATCGGCGGCGGCATCGTCGGCCTGGCCACCGCCATGGCGCTGGCCGAGGGCAGCGCCGCCGCCGTCACCGTGCTCGAGGCCGAGGACCGGCTCGCCGCCCACCAGACCGGGAACAACAGCGGCGTGATCCACTCCGGCCTCTACTACAAGCCCGGCTCGCTCAAGGCCGCCAACTGCGTCGCCGGGCGCGAGGCGCTCTACCGCTTCTGCGCCGAACACGGCATCGCCCACGAGCGCTGCGGCAAGGTCGTGGTCGCCACCGACGCGCGCGAGCTGCCGCGGCTAGAGGCGCTCGAGCAGCGCGGGCGCGCCAACGGCCTCGCGGGCCTGCGCCGCCTCGGCCCGGAGGAGATCCGCGAGCGCGAGCCGCACGCCCGCGGCGTGGCCGGGCTGTTCGTGCCCGACACCGGCATCGTGGACTACACCGCCGTCTGCGCGGCCTACGCCGGCCACGTACGCGCCGCCGGCGGCCGGGTGGAGACCGGCGCCCGCGTGCTCGCCTGCCGTCGCGACGGCTCGCCCGGGGGCGCCGCGCCCGACCTCGTGCTCGAGACCGCGCGCGGCGCGCTGCGCTGTCGCGCCCTGGTGAACTGCGCCGGGCTGCACTGCGACGAGGTCGCCCGCCGCTGCGGCGTGGACCCGCGCGTGCGCATCGTGCCCTTCCGCGGCGAGTACTACGAGATCGTGCCGGAGCGCCGGCACCTGGTGCGCAACCTCGTCTACCCCGTGCCCGACCCGGCCTTCCCCTTCCTCGGCGTGCACTTCACCCGCATGGTCGAGGGCGGCGTCGAAGCCGGACCCAACGCCGTGCTGGCCCTGGCGCGCGAGGGCTACGCGCGCACCAGCTTCTCGGCGCGCGACACCCTCGGGCTGCTCGGCTTCGGCGGCTTCTGGCGCATGGGGCTGAAGCACTGGCGCATGGGCCTCGCCGAGTCCTGGCGCTCGACCAGCACCGGGGCATTCGTCGCCGCACTGCGCCGGCTGGTACCGGAGATCACGCGGGCCGACGTGAAGCGCGCAGGCGCCGGCGTGCGGGCGCAGGCGCTGGAGCCCGACGGGAAGCTCTCGGACGACTTCCTCATCGTCGAGGCCGAGCAGATGATCCACGTGCTGAACGCGCCGTCCCCCGCGGCCACCGCCTCGATCACCATCGGCCGCTCGATCGCGCAGCGGGCGACGGAGCGCTTCGGCCTGACCCCGCGCGCCTGAGGGGCGCGCCACCGCGGAGACGGCGAGGCTGGAACGGGTCTTCCGGCTGCGGACGCGCCGCGGCCGGACCGCGCCCGCCGTCGCGAACTCGCGGATCGTACGGGCTACGAGATCCGCCGCCAGATCCCGTAGGGCAGCCGCTCGAGCAGGAAGGCCGCGATCCGCCAGCGCCGCGTGACCACGACGCGCCGTTTCCGCCGGCGGATGGCGTCGTGGATCTGCTCCGCGGCCCGCTCCGGCGAGGCCACCCAGAACATGCCGGCCTGCCCGCGCACCAGGTC
>CAYNPF010000387.1:0-2376 GCA_964398895.1 uncultured bacterium | reverse complement strand
CCAGCGCAAACAGCACCACCGCGAGCTTCCGCATACTCTCTTCCCTCCTTGACTGGTTCACTCCGGGCGGTCAGGACGGTCCCCTGAGGGGCAAGATCCGCCGCCACTGCGAACGTTACGAATACCTGCCTGGAGATCTTCCCCGGCGCCCCACCCCCACCATCCACTCCAGGGGGCCACGACTTCGTGCTCATCGGCTCCGGGGGCCCCGGCCCGCCTGTCGCCGACGCCACCCCCGGAGATCCCGGTGGGGCATGCGCCGCTCCACGGCGTGGACTCGAAGCCTGCCTGGACGACCTGCCCTGGAAACCTCACCCAGGGACTCTGCCTGGATCGGCTGCCGTCCTCTACGACCACCTCCCTGGTCGCAGCTTCCGATGCACAACGTATTCACCGGACTCACCATTCGTCAACCCGTCCGGCCGAAATCACCTGAAGCAACCTCGGTTCCACACCTCCAACTCGTTGCCGCGCAACGCATCGTTCCATTGTGGTACGGCACATGATTCCGTGCTGGTGGACGAGGAATCACCATCTGTGGCGCACCCGCCACGCTGGCCTACGGCGCGGTCCGTGCCGCATGGGCGCTGCGCTCCATCAGCGCCAGGTACCAGGCGAGGCAGACCAGCAGGGCCCGCTCGCGGGGCCCGGCGACGGAGGACTCGATCTCGACGCGGGCCGACCCCGCCGGGGGCCAGAGGCCCAACCGCAGGCGCACGGCCACGACACCATTGGCGTCCTCGAAGCGCCAGGATCGCCCCCAGAGCGACTCGCGTCTCCAGGTGAATTCCGTGCCGCCATCCTCGAGACGGATGACGGCCCGGCGCCAGTAGCGGCGCAACTCGGCCACCGGCTCGGCCTGCCCCTCGACCAGCACCAGGACGCGCCCCCGGGCGAGCCCCCGCCGCTGGAATCGCCACGCGCCGTCCCCCGACTGGACGTCGGCCGGCCGCCGGAGGAGGAACCCCGGCCTGCGCACCAGCGTGGCGAATGGGTCGCCCCCCTCGTTGGCCGGGTCCACGAGGTCGTAGGTGCTCGAGAACGGACTCCGCGGCCGCCATCGCAGCTCACGACCGATCGCCGCCTGCAATGACTGCATCGCCGCCTCCCTCCCGGGCTCGTCGCGCACTGCCACGATGTAACGGCGGTGGCACCGACGCAGTCCCTTCCGCCCGCGTCCGACGCCCCGTCCCGCCGCGCCCGTGGTTTCGCCTTGACCGCGACCATGGCACAGGATAGAAGTCACCACAAACGCCCACCAGCGTCATGGATGACGCTCGCTCTGGCCCACGCTCGGAGAGCCATCCATGGCCGTCGTGCCCGATCGTCCCGCCCACACCCGCGAGTTCCGCGTCCGCCGAATGCAGAACTGGCTGGTGCTGGGGCTGACCTACGCCGCGATGTACATGGCGAGGTACAACTTCCCCCTCGCCAACAAGGCGCTCTCCGACACCTACGGCTGGGACAAGGCCGAGGTCGGCGCCATCATCAGCCTGGGCACCCTGGTCTACGGCATCGCCGCGCTGTTCAACGGCCCCATCGCCGACCGGCTGGGCGGCCGCCGCGCCATGCTCATCGGCGCCTGCGGCGCGTTCGTCTTCAACCTCATGTTCGGCCTCGGCGCCTACCTCGGCGTGCTGGGAACGGGACCGCTGCTGCTCGGCTACCTCGCCACCACCTGGACGCTGAACATGTACTTCCAGTCGTACAGCGCCCTCTCGCTGATCAAGGTGAACTCGGGCTGGTTCCACGTCAGCGAGCGCGGGGTCTTCTCCGCCATCTTCGGCTCGATGATCCAGAGCGGGCGTTTCCTGGTCTTCCTCCTGCTCGCCACCCCGCTGGTGATCGCCCTGCCCTGGCAGTGGCGCTTCTTCATCCCCGCCGGGATCGTGGCGCTGCTGACCGTGTCCACCTTCCTGGTCGTGCAGGACTCGCCGCGCGAGGCCAGCCTCGGCGACTTCGACCCCCAGGACGCCACCAGCGGGGACACCGAGAAGATCACCCTCTCCTACGTCGCGCGGAAGGTGTTCACCAACCCCGTCACCCTGACCATCGCCGCGGCGGAGTTCTGCACCGGCCTGGTCCGGCAGGGCTTCGAGCAGTGGTTCCCCCGCTACATGCAGGAGGTTCAGCACCTCGGCCTCGACAGCCCGGTCTTCCAGCGCAACGCGCTGACCATCGTCGCCGCGGGGATCCTCGGCGCCTTCATCGCCGGCTACATGTCGGACTGGATGTTCGGGCACCGGCGGCCACCGGTGGCCTTCATCGGCTACGCCCTGCAGATCGCCAGCCTGGCGGTGGTCTGGCGCGCTCCCAGCATGACGGCGGTCATCGCCGCCTTCATCGTCAACTCGATGGCCATCTCGATGGTCCACT
>CAYNPF010000386.1:0-2391 GCA_964398895.1 uncultured bacterium | reverse complement strand
CCAGAGATCCGGGTAGTCGGGCTGCAGCTTCAGCGCCGCCTCGAGCGCGTCGGCCGCCGCGGCCGGGTCGCCGCCGGCCTCGGCGCGCCGTGCCACCTCCCCCAGCGCCTCGACCGCCGCCAGGCGGCGTGCCGGCCCCGGGAACTCGTCGGCCAGGGCGCGTTCGATCCGCGCGGTGGCCCGCGCGAAGCGGCCCTCGCGGGCGGCCCGCAGCGCATCGTCGAACGGACGGGTGGGTCGTGGACTCGGTCGCATCAGCAGGCACTCCCGATCAGGTGCATGGCGACCCCGGCCAGCAGGGTCATGCCGAGGTTGTCGTCCAGGGGTATCGGCAGGACCTCGGCCAGACTTGCGACCGCAGCTCCGGCCACCACGACCGGCCAGGGCAGCGGCCCGAGGACCGCACAGCACGCCGCCCAGGCCAGGCAGGCCACGAAGCCGCCCAGCGCCCCCTCCAGCGTCTTGCCGAAGGCGGGCGTGCGGCCCCACGCCTTGCCGACGATGGCGGCGAAGGCGTCGCCCAGCACCGTGAAGCCGATGGCCGCCGCCGCCACCGGGCGCGGGAAGAGGTCCACCACCAGCAGCGCCGCCATGAGCAGGTAGGTCGAGCCGAGGAGGTCGAAGCGCTCGTGCTCGCGCAGCATCCCGCCGAAGAAGTCGTGGAACAGCCGCCGGACCCGTCGCTCGCGCAGCCGCAACAGGTCGAGCGCCAGCGCCCCCAGCGCCAGCACGGACAGGAGCAACGACCACTGCGGGCGGCCGCGCGGCCAGGGCAGGAACTCGAGGAGCATCGCCAGCGGCAGCACCAGGCACGAGAGGTGGATGGCCTTGCGCCGCAGCTCGGCGACGAACGACGGCGAGCGCAGCGGGGCCAGCAGGTCGGGCCCGGTCCGCCCGTCGCTCACGGCGAGGCCTCCGGCCGCAGCTCGCGGTAGGCGGCGCGGAAGCCGAGAATGCGCTTCGCGTAGTCCTGGGCCAGCGGGTTCGACGCCAGCTCGGCGAGCAGCGCCTCGCCCCCGCGCGCGCGCAGGTCGCGCCAGCCGGCCACCAGCCGGCTCGGCCCGGCGTTGTAGGAGCACAGCGCCGCCGCCACGCTCCCCTCGCAGCGCCGCAGCAGCCGCCGCAGGTAGCGCGCGCCGTAGCGCACGTTGCGCTCGGGATCGAACAACGTCGCCTCGCTCGGCGCCGCGTCGCGCGCCAGCTTCGCCATCTCGGCGGCGGTGCCGAGCTTGAGCTGCATCAACCCGAGCGCGTCGCTGCGCGAGCGGGCGCGCGGCTCGAAGCGGCTCTCCTGCATGATCACGGCGAAGAGCAGCGCCGGCTCGAGCCCGCCGACCACGCTGTCGCGCGGCGCGACGAGCAGCGCGGCGTAGGCCGGCGGGAAGGCCCAGGGCACGAACGGCCAGCTCCCGCCGGACAGCTCGACCGCGCGGCGCGCCAGGGTCACGCCGAGGTGCACGCGCCCCGTCCCGTAGGCGCAGCGCGCCCCGGCCAGCGCCTGCCCCGCGTCGTCGCCGCCGAGCAGCCGCGACAGCAGGGCCGCGGCGTCGTCCGCCAGGCCGATCGCGGCCAGATCCTCGGCCGCGTGCACCGCCTCGCCCGACACCGCGCCCGCCGGTGCCGCCGCCCAGCCCCGCAGCCCCAGCGTGTCGCGCGCCGCCGCGCGATAGAAGCCGTAGCCGGGCGCCGCCGCGACCGCGCGCAGCAGCGAGTCGCCCCCGAGCGTGTCGCCGGCGGCGCGGTGGGCCACGCCCAGCCAGAAGCGAGCCTCCTCGCCCGGCGCGCCCGTCCAGCAGGCGGCCGCCGAGTCGCACCGTCCCGCGGCGAAGTGGAGCAGCCCGGCGCGGAAGCGCGCCTCCGCCGCGTGCTCGCCGTCCCGCGCGGCCCGCGCGTAGGCGGCCAGCGCCGCCTCCCGGCGCCCGGCGTCCTCGGCGGCGCGCGCCGATTCCCACGCCGCCGTCGCCGCCAGCGCGGGATCCGCGCCGAGCGCCGCGTAGACCACCAGCGCCGAGTCCGTCCGGCCGGCGCCCAGCTCGGCCCGGGCCCGCTCGAGGCGCAGGCGCCCGTGCGTCCCCGCGAGCGTCGAGTCGGCCAGCGCCGTGCGGGCCAGCGCCGAGGCGTCCGAGAAGCGCCGCGCCGCGCGCAGCACCTCGCACAGGCGCACGGTCGCCGCCCCGCGGATCACCGCGTCCGGGTGCCGCTCGGCCACCCGGCGCAGCCGCCGCACCGCCGCATCGGTGCGCCGGGCGAGGGCGTCCACCTCGGCCGCCGCCCGCTCGTCGCCGAGCGCCAGCGGCACGCCGCGCGAGCGCAGGATCGCCTCGAGCCGCGTCACCGCCTGCGTGGCCGCCGACGACGACGGATAGACGCGCATCGTCTGGCGCGCGAAGT
>CAYNPF010000385.1:0-2398 GCA_964398895.1 uncultured bacterium | reverse complement strand
CCTGAAGGTAGAAACCACCCAGCTTGGGGAGCAGTTTGGCCATCAGCTCGGCGCCCTCGGTGGAGGGGGTCAGCGGGTAGCCGTAGAAGTGGCGGCAGCCGGCCAGCAGCGCGCCGATGGCGGTCGCGTAGTTGCCCTTGATGATGAGGGGCTGGGTCCTGGGCAGCGGGACCCGCTGCGCCGGGATGTCCACCGGCTCGGGGGCGTCACTGTGCTTCGCCCCGAAGAGTTTGGCCGGATCCAGCAGCGTGTAGTCCTCGCCCGCCTCCATGGCCCGCAGACCATAGGGCTCGGGGCAGGCCTCGATACACAGCCCGCAGCCGGTGCAGTTGGCCAGATCGAGCATTACGGGCACGAGCCCGGTCTTCGGGTTGATCTCGTCGGCGAACCTGATGCAGCCCTTGACGCAGACGTTCACGCAACGGCCGCACCCCTTGCAGTATTCAGGTACCAGGAACGGCTTGGGCTTCTCATCCACTGCGGGCATGATCGCTCTCCTCGGAACTCCCGGGACATCAGACGGCAAAGTTCACCTGAGGCTATTCAGACCACCCGGTCAGACTAACCGAGAACTGGTCCCGAGTGCACGTGCCGGCGGCCGCGCCGGGACGACGGTTCGCCGCGCCGGGCGGGTGAGCGTCGAGGAACGCCCCCGGAAGGGGGCGGAGCACACCGAATTGGCATGGTCCGGGCTCAAGGAAGGGGCTCAAGGAAAGGCTTGACCGGACTCGTCCGCTTGAGGCAGCATGTCGCGCGGGTTCCAAGGTAGGGACTCGGATGAGACTCCAGCGCTGGCAGGGGCGCACCTCGCCACGACCGGGCTGTTCACCGGTGGGCGTATGCCCTCCCCGCCGGTTGGAGCAACCCGTATCGCGAGGGATCGTGCCGCTGCAAGATCTGCACGCCGAGCGCTGCGTTGCCCGCCTGCACCGCCCACCCGAGAGGGCGGCGTCCAGGCTTTCTTCCCCGATGGTCGCCCGCCGGCATCGCTGCACCGGATGCGCCGACGGTACCGACCATCGCGTCGCTGCCCGCTGCGGTAGCACCACACCACAAGGAGGTCGGTCGTGAAGCACGGCATCGTCAAGTTCGCGTTCGTCGCCCTGACCCTCATGCTGATCCCGGCCATGGCCATGTCCGCGGAGAAGATGGACAAGACGTTCAGCGTCAGCCCGGGTCAGTTGCTCGAGACTGCTCAGTTCGGTTTCGGCTTCGGCTCGCTGCAGCCCTACATCGGCCTCGACATGGTCCGCGGTTCGATCAAGATCGAGGGGACCGACTCGGGTGACGACATCGAGGAGAGCGGCAGCGCGATGATCCTGGCTCCGCACATCGGCACCCGCTGGTACCTCGGCACGCAGTCGGTGCGTCCGTACTTCGTCGGTGACTTCGTCAAGTCGTTCGGCTTCTTCGATGTCAAGGACGATTGGAGCAATGCGGTTCCGGGCGAGGCCAAGGACGCGATCAAGAGCATCCTCGGCTTCTGGGGTCTGGGCGCGGGCTTCGGTTGCGAGTACTCCTTCGCCGACAACTTCAGCGTCGGCGGAGAGTATCGGTTCACCTGGCTGCACACCGGCACGGGCGACATCGACACCGGCACCGACGAGTCCATGAAGGCGACGGTCAACATCGAGATGACCGGCTCGCGCGTCTGGTTGAACTACAAGTTCTAGTTTCCCGCCACAACGACGAGCCCCGGGGACCGAGTGGCCCCCGGGGCTCGTCGCATCCTGCCGCGTCCGGCCCTACTCCTCCTCCGCCACGACGAAGGGCTCGGCGTGGATCACCACCCGCCCGAGCCGGGGCAGCTCGCGGCGCAGCCGGTTCTCCACGTCCTCGGTGACGGCGTGCACCTCGGCGACCGACAGGTCCCGGGACACCTGCAGGTGGAAGGCCAGGTAGACGCTCCCCCCCACCTCCCGCAGATCCAGGTCGTACCAGCGCCGGGACGCCACCACCCCGGCCAGCACCGCCTCGATCCGGCGTTCGACCTCGGCCCGCTCCGCCGGGGCCATCTCGGCGCCGGCAAGTAGCTCCTCGGCGCGGGGCTCGATGTGCACGTCCACGTCGGCCACCCCACGGGCCTCCCCCCCCGCCGTGCGCGCGAAGGCGCCGATCTCCTCGCGCAGCCGGTCCTCCAGGGCGCTGGCCCGGGCGTGCGCCCGCTCGAAGGACAGCTCCGGCGGCACCTCGAGGTCGAGATCAATGCGGATCCCCGCGGTCGTCCGCTGCGTGGTGACATTGTGCACCGCGAAGTGCCCGGCGGCCGCAACCGCCAGGATCCGCTCGACCAGGCCCTCGCCCTCGGCCACCGGCAGGGCGTTGATCACCACGTCGGCCCCCGGCGCCAGCGCATGGACGGCCTCCCGCACGTGGTCGGTGACGGCGTGGCTCTCCT
>CAYNPF010000384.1:0-2408 GCA_964398895.1 uncultured bacterium | reverse complement strand
CTGCAGCCACTCGATGGCCTCGGCGGTCTCCCCGAGACGGGCCAGGCAGAGCCCGAGAGTGAGCGTGGCCTGGCCGACGACGCGATGCTCGTCGGTGTCGCGCAGCACGTCGTAGGCGTAGCGGGCGTAGCGCAGGCCGCGGCGGTAGCGCCCCTGCTGCACCACGACCTGGGAGAGTCGCGTGGCGACGCGGGCGCGCAGGCGCCGGTCCTGCAGCAGGCGCGAGATCTCCCGCACTTCGGCCACCGCGGCGAGCGCCTCGTCGTACTCACCGCTGCAGGTGCGGACCTGCGCGATCAGCAGCAGCAGGCGCGCGCGCTCGGCCGGAGCGTCGGCACCGACCTCCTGCAGCGCTCGGTCATACTCCGCCAGGGCGCCGGCGAAGTCGTCGGCCGCCAGATGCAGGTCACCGACGGCCTCGTGCTGGCCCGGGCCGCTGCGGCCGGGACCACGCACGTGAGCCAGATCGGGGGGGATGGCTCGCTGCACGTTCGAACCCTCGAGTCACGACACCCGGTTGGGCACCCCGGAGGTTCGAGCCGGGGTGCCTTCTTCTTCTCTGCACGGGACTAGCGAGCAGACGACCGCAACAACTCGAGCGTCACCTCAGTCCCGGTAGCCAACGGCTCCATGTCCCCACGACGGGCCCCACCCATGGCGGCAGATGGAACCACGGCGAGACGACGACCGCGCGCCGCGGAGCCGCCCCGACCTCCGTCTTGCTGCGCGGTGACGGCGTCCCCCCGACGTCGGGCTCGCCCGAGGTCGGAGTGTAGACCGGCGCAGTGCCCGCCCACTCGGGGTCGGGTGCGAGGATCTGTACGCGCCGATCGTCCGCCGATGCCGTGGTCCAGACTGCCGCCACCAGCACCAAGGCCAGGACCATGAGGAAGCAAGGTCCAATGCGCCTGCAACTCATACTCTGATGCTCCCTCCAGTGAATGGCAGGACAACACAGACTACTCTCCCGGAGTCGGAGCCACCCCGGAAGTCGTCGAAACCAGAGGGGACCTCTTGAAGCCGCCATGAGTATCCCCCCCACCCCGGGGAGCGTCAACAGCCAAACCCATGTCCCGGCGGAGGCTCCGCGGCAGCGCACCGCTCAGGAAGATCCGCCCGCCGGATGGCCGCCCGCTCCCCCGGCGGCCTCCTCAGCCGCCATCCGAACGAGCCCGTAACGCAGACCCTGCGTCGAGCAGACGAGCCCGGGGGCGGGGAATCGCTCGAAGAGCACCGAGACGACGAGGGCCCCGGCGATGATGATGTCCGCCCGACCCTCCCCGATGATGTGCCGGCCCCGGCGCTCGTCGTGCCGGGAGGCAGCCAGTTGCTGGACCAACGCGGCCAACCGGGCCGGGCGGATGCACCACCCCTCGAGGAGCACTGGATCGTAGCTGGCGAGCCCGCGGTCCATGGACGCCAGGACGGTCACCGTGCCACCCACTCCGACCAGCAACGGGACCACAGACGGCATTAATGCACAGTCATGCATAATTATCGAGCGGACCTCGTCCGTCAGGGCGACGACTTCCTCGGACGATGGCGGGTCCGAGTGCAGGTGGCGCTCCGTCAGGCTCACGGCACCGAAGGGCAGACTGGTCCACCGTCCAGCACAGACTCCCACTCCGCTGACCACCTCCGTGCTGCCACCGCCGATGTCGAAGGCCACGCAGGCACTATGGGATGCGCTCCGGCCCAGCCCCAGGACCACCGAGCGGTACACGAGCCTGGCTTCTTCGTCGCCGGTGAGGATGCGCACGGGCACACCGGCCCGTCGCGCGATGATCTCGGCCACTCCCGGACCGTTGCGAGCGCTGCGGATGGCGGCAGTCGCCCCGACGACGATGTGCCGGGCCCCCAGGGAGCGACCGCGACGGACGAACTCGGCCACGAGCTGCCCGGCCCGCCGGGCGGCCTCCTCCTCGATGGAGCCCGTGCTGTCGAGGTTGCGCGCCAGCCGACAGACCTCTCCGGCCCGGGCCAGCGCGTCCACGACCGCGCGGTCCGGCCCGTCACCGACATCGGCCACGAGCAGCCGGACGGAGTTGGATCCGATATCAATTGCAGCTACACGCATATGTCACGCACTCCCGTCACAGGAGGTAGTCCTCGATGTCCCGCCGGCGCGACGGCACCCGATGATCCTGAGCCTCGGGACCATGCATCTCCTCTGCCGGCGGAGTTGGGTCATTACCTCCCAATGCAGCGGAACTCGATCCAGTTGCCGTACTGGCAGGTGCTTCCACGGTCCGTCGGCTCCGCCGCCTCGGCGCCGCCGACGACTCGCCGGGCTCGGCCTCGGTCTTCTCCGGTTCGTACCCGAGCACGAGCCGCAGCAGATCTCCGGCCCCGCCCAGGTCGGAGCGCAGGGCGAAGCGCACCCGCCGACCTTCCCGCTCTCCCCTGAC
>CAYNPF010000383.1:0-2410 GCA_964398895.1 uncultured bacterium | reverse complement strand
CGACGGCGAAGACCCCGGCGGCCCCCGCCGCCGCGCCGCCGCCCGAGACGGACCTGTTCGGCCGGCCGATCGCGCCGCCGGTGGTGCCCGCGGCGCGCGCGCCCGAGCGCGAGCCGGAGGCGCCGCCGGCGCTGCCGCCCCGCGATCCGGCCGAGCGCGCGGCCATCGCCGCGGCCGCCGCGCCGGTGCTGGAGGCGATCGCCGCCGAGGTGCGCGCCTGCCGCGCCTGCGGCCTGTGCGACACGCGCAAGCAGGCAGTGCCCGGCGTGGGCACGGCGCTCTCGGGCATCGTCTTCGTGGGCGAGGCGCCGGGCACCGACGAGGACCGCCTCGGCGAGCCGTTCGTCGGCCGCGGCGGGCAGCTGCTCGACCGCATCATCAAGGCGATGGACGACGCGCACCTGATCCCCGACGTGAAGCTCGACCGCACCACCGTGTTCATCGGCAACGTGCTGCACTGCCGGCCGCCCGAGAACCGCGTGCCGCTCCCGCACGAGATCGAGAACTCGTCGCCGTTCCTGCACCGGCAGATCGAGGCGCTGCGACCGCGCATCGTCTGCTGCCTGGGCAAGACCGCCGCCGAGCACCTGCTGAAGGCCAAGGCCACGCTGGCCAGCATGCGCGGCAAGGTCTATCCCTTCCACGGCGCCAGGCTGATCGTGACCTACCACCCCGCGGCGGTGCTGCGGAACCCCGAGCTGAAGCGCCCGGTGTGGGAGGACATGCAGCTGCTGGCCCGCGAGTACCAGACCGACTGACCGCCCCGTCCGGGCGCCGCCGCGGCGGCCGCCGAGGAGACTCCATGAGCCAGACTCCATCCGGCCCCGTGTCCTTCCGCGAGGCCCTCACGCCGCCGCAGGCCCTCGACGCCGAGCGCTCGGTGCTGGCGGCGATGCTGCTCGACACCGAGGCCATCGGCCGCGCGGTCGAGGCGCTCGCGCCCGACGTCTTCTACCGCACCGCGCACCAGAAGATCTACGAGGCGATCCTCGCGCTGTACGAGCGCAACGAGAAGCCCGACCTCGTCACCCTGACCGAGGAGCTGCGCAAGCGCGGCGACCTCGAGGCGATCGGCGGGCCGCCGACGCTGTCGCAGATCCTCGAGTACGCCACCACCACCGCCAACCTCGACCATCACATCCGCATCGTCCACTCGAAGGCGATCCTGCGGCAGCTCATCAAGGCCTCGAGCGACATCCAGCAGGACGCCTACGCCGGCGGCGACGAGACGCCCACCATCCTCGACCGCGCCGAGCAGCGCATCTTCGCCATCACCGACCAGCGCGTGCGCCAGGGGTTCGTGGCGGTGCGCGACCTGCTCAAGCCCTCGTTCGAGAACATCCAGCGCATGTTCGAGCGGCAGGCGCTGGTGACCGGCGTGCCCACCGGCTTCTCCGACCTCGACGAGCTGACCGCCGGCTTCCAGAACAGCGACCTGATCATCATCGCCGGGCGCCCCGGCGCCGGGAAGAGCGCGGTGTCGCTGAACCTCGCCGAGAACGCGGCCATCCCCACCGGCAAGCACCCGCGCGTGCCGGTGGCGGTGTTCTCGCTGGAGATGAGCAAGGAGCAGCTCGCCCAGCGACTGCTCTGCTCGCAGGGCGGCATCAACCTGCACCGCATCCGCAGCGGCCGGCTCACCAACGAGGACTGGCCGCGGCTCACCACCGCCGCCGGGCTGCTCAACGACGCGCCCATCCTGATCGACGACTCGGCCTCGCCGACGCTGATGGAGATCCGCGCCAAGTGCCGCCGGCTCCGGGCGGAGAACCGGCTCGGCCTGCTGATCATCGACTACCTGCAGCTGGTGCGCGGCAGCGGCCAGGCCGAGAACCGCGTGCAGGAGATCTCGCAGATCACCCGGGGCCTCAAGGCGCTGGCCAAGGAGCTGGACATCCCGATCATCGCCCTGTCGCAGCTCTCGCGCGCGGTCGAGACCCGCGACAAGAGCGGGCGGCCGCAGCTCTCCGACCTGCGCGAGTCGGGCGCCATCGAGCAGGACGCGGACGTGGTGATGTTCGTCTACCGCGAGATCCTCTACAACGAGCAGGCCGAGCCCAACAAGGCCGAGCTGATCATCGCCAAGCAGCGCAACGGCCCGACCGGCAGCGTCAAGATGACGTTCCTGCGCGAGAGCACCAAGTTCGTGCCCTACTCGCCGACCTTCGAGGGCGAGACCCAGCCGGAGTTCTAGGACATGCCGCACGGTGCGACCACCGACGACCTCGCGCTACCGGGCCTCCGCTACGTGCGGACCCGCGTCGGCGACGGGCTGGCGGAGGTCGGGCGCATCGCCGGGCTGATGGGCGAGACCGCGCGGGTGATCGTGCGGCGCCCGCCGGCGGCGCGGCTGGTGCTGCAGCAGATGGGCGGGATCGGCGTCGGCTCGCTGGGGCTGGTGATCATCGTT
>CAYNPF010000382.1:0-2418 GCA_964398895.1 uncultured bacterium | reverse complement strand
CGGCAACCCGAACCTGGTGAGCCCCGAGCGGCTGGTCGAGGAGGGCCTGCTCGCGGCCGCCGACCTCGACGCGGCGCCGGCGTTCCCGGCGGAGCGCGTGGACTACGGCCCGGTGATCGAGTGGAAGCGCGCGCTGCTGGCGCGGGCGTACGAGCGCTTCGCCGCGGGTGCCGCACCGGGCCTGCGCGATCCCTACGCGGCCTTCCGCGCCGCGCACGCGGCCTGGCTCGACGACTTCGCCCTCTTCATGGCGCTGAAGGACGCTCACGGCGGCGCGCCGTGGACCGACTGGGAGCGGGGCCTGGTCCGGCGCGAGCCCGCGGAACTGGTGGCCGCCCACGATCGGCTGGTGGAGGACGTCGAGCGCCACTGCTTCCGGCAGTTCCTGTTCTTCCGCCAGTGGGCCGCCCTGCGTGACCGGGCGCGCGAGCTGGGCGTGCAGGTCGTCGGCGACCTGCCCATCTTCGTCGCGCACGACAGCGCCGACGTCTGGGCTCATCCGGGGCTGTTCCAGCTCGACGAGCGCGGGAATCCCACGGTCGTGGCCGGCGTGCCGCCCGACTACTTCACCCGCACCGGGCAGCTCTGGGGCAACCCGCTCTACCGCTGGGACGTGATGCGGCGCGACGGCTACGCCTGGTGGACGGAGCGCCTGCACGCCGCGCTCGAGCTGATGGACCTGGTGCGCCTCGACCACTTCCGCGGCTTCGAGGCCTGCTGGGAGGTCCCGGCCGGCAGTCCCACCGCCGAGCACGGACGCTGGGTGCCGGGGCCGGCCGAGCACTTCTTCGAGGTGGTGCGGGCGGCGCTGGGCGCGCTGCCGCTGATCGCCGAGGACCTCGGCCTGATCACCCCGCCGGTGGTGGCCCTGCGCGACTGGCTCGAGCTGCCCGGCATGAGGATCCTGCAGTTCGCCTTCGACGGCGACGGGCGGCATCCCTTCCTGCCGCACAACTACGTGCGCAACTGCGTGGCCTACACGGGCACGCACGACAACGACACCGCGCTGGGCTGGTACGCCACCGCGCCGGAGCGCGAGCGCGACTTCGCCCGCCGCTACCTGGGCGTGGACGGCCCCGGCATCGCCTGGGGCATGGTGCGGGCCGTGCACGCCTCCGTCGCCGACCGCGTCGTGGTGCCGATCCAGGACCTGTTGGAGCTGGGCCCCGAGGCGCGCATGAACCTGCCCGGCCGCCCCGACGGCAACTGGGGCTGGCGCCTGCGCGAGGGGCAACTCGGCGACGCGCTGCGCGACCGCCTGCGCGGGCTCACCGAGACGTTCGGGCGCTGACCTTCGGTCCGGGCGGCGGCCCCGATCCCGGATCGCGGCGGTCCCCTCGCGAACCGCTGCTCCCGCGACCGGACAGCCGCAGGCCGCGCCCGTCGCGGACGCGGCGGGGGTGGTGCGTGGGCCGCGGCGGCGGGTGTATAGTGCCGCTCCGAGTGGCCGGTGGTCGGCCGGGCCCCGCATCGAGTTCCGATGCGCGGCGCGCACCCCGACGGACCGGCTTTCTCGTGACCATGGGCACCGGCGCCGGCGCCCTGCGAGTGCAGGACGCCCCGGGTCCGCCACCTGGCAACCTCGATCAGGGAGAGCACGCATGAGCAACACGGGCGACAAGAAGGCCGACCTCGCCGGCCCGGGCGTTTCCACGTACGAGGAGGTCGAGAAGATCCTGCCGACCGGCTACCAGTCGATCCTGGATCCGAAGGAGACCCAGATCGCGCTGGCGGCGCTCAAGCGCTACATCGAGGACAACCTCTGCAAGGAGCTGAACCTCTTCCACATCGAGGTGCCGCTCATCGTCACCAAGGAGAGCGGCGTCAACGACTACCTGGACCGCGACGGTTCGCGCACGCCGGTCGAGTTCCCCTGCGGCCTCGGCCTGCCGAAGCGCATGGACTGCCAGGTGGTGCAGGCGGCGACCAAGTGGAAGCGGATGGCGCTGAAGCAGTTCCAGTGCGACGTGGGCCAGGGCATCTCCACCGACATGCGCGCGGTGCGCAAGGACTACTTCCTCGACCACGACCACTCGTCGTACGTGGACCAGTGGGACTGGGAGAAGCGCATCACCGCCGACATGCGCAACCTCGACTACCTCAAGGACACCGTCCGCAGGATCTGGCGGGTGATCACCGGCGCCGAGGACATGATCCAGGAGATGTTCCCGAAGCTGAAGGACCCGCGCTTCCCCAACCTGCCCAAGGAGCTGAAGTTCCTGCACGCCGAGGAGATCCTCGAGATGTACCCGGACCTGCCGCGCAAGCAGCGCGAGACCAAGGTCATCTCCGAGCACTACCCGGCGATCTTCATCATCGGCATCGGCTGGGTGTTGAAGGACGGCTACCCGCACGAGATGCGCGCCGCCGACTACGACGACTGGTGCACGCAGGTCACCGACAACGGCAAGGAGTTCC
>CAYNPF010000381.1:0-2419 GCA_964398895.1 uncultured bacterium | reverse complement strand
CGCGTCATCGCCGCCGAGCCGGGCTCGCAACAGGCCGCCAGCGCCGAGCGGAGCAGCCGCTGCGTGACCAGGTCCGGGTAGCGGCGGTTGGGCGCGGTGGAGTGCGCGTACTCGCCCACCGCCAGGCCGAAGTGCCCGGGCACGGGATCGCCGGGGAAGGTGGCGTCGTACTCGCCGCTGCCGAGCAGCTTGATCACGGTCAGGGAGAGGTCGGGGAAGCGCAGCGGATCGGCGGCCCGGCGCCGGGCCAGGAACTCGCCGAGCGCCCGCGAGTCGGGACTGGCCGGCAGCTCGTCGCCCAGCGCGCGGGCGACGTCCACGATGCGCGGCCCGCGCGCCGGCACCTTCACCACCCGGCGCAGCACGGGGAAGCCCCGGTCGGCGAGGAAGCGCGCCGTCACGCCGTTGGCGGCGATCATGAAGTCCTCGATCAGGTCGCGGGCGTGGTTGCGCTCCTCGGCGATCAGGTCGGCGACCCGTTCGCCGTCGAAGCGGGTCTTCGCCTCCGGTGCCTCGAGCGCCAGCGCGCCCCGCTCGTGGCGGCGCGCCTGCAGCCGCTGCGCCACCGCGTCCTGGAGGCGGAGGTTGGCGTCGAGCGCCGGCACTGCCGCGGCCGCCGCCGGCAGCGGACCGCGGTCCTCCAGCCAGGCGCCGACCGCCGCGGAGGCGAGCTGGGCGTGGTTGCGGACCGCGGCGCGGTAGACCGTGGGGGCGCTCTCGGCGCCGTCGGCGTCCACCGTCAGCTCGACGACGAAGGCCGCGCGATCGCCCCCGGGGTTCAGCGAGGTCAGGTCGGTGCTCAGCCGCTCGGGCAGCATGGGGAAGATCCGCGCCGGCGTGTAGACCGAGGTGGTGTTGGTGGCGGCGTGACGATCGAGCGCGTCGCCCGGGGTCACCGCCGCGCTCACGTCCGCCACCGCGACGCGGATGCGGATGAGCCCGTCGGCGAGCGGCTCGGCCACGGTGAGCTGGTCGAGGTCGCGCGAGTCGTCGTTGTCGATCGAGCACCACGGCAGCGCGCGCAGGTCGCGCACCTCGCCGTCCGGCGCCACCGCCGGCGGCGCCAGCCGCTCGGCCTCGTCCAGCGCGGCCAGCGGGAAGTCGGGCTCGAAGCCGTACTCGAGCATGGCGCGCCGGGCGACGCGCACCAGCCGCGCGTGATGGGAGTCGGCCGCCGGGCTCACGCGGCACCCCCGTCGCCGTTCGGCGCCGGGTGGGTCGGCGTCACCGAGCGGGCGATCGCCGGCGTGACGGTCTCGACGCCGGTGACGAGGCCGCGGCGCAGCACGTCGAGGGCCTCGGCCGGGCTGTCCACGAAGCGCACCAGGTCGCGGTCGCCGGGCGAGATCATGCCCTGGCGCTCCAGGGCCGCGAAGTCGAGCAGTGGCTTCCAGTAGTCCGGGCCGTAGAGCAGGATCAGGATGCGCCGGTCGAGCTTGTGCGTCTGCACCAGCGTGAGCATCTCGAACAGCTCGTCCAGCGTGCCGAAGCCGCCGGGGAAGGCGACGAAGGCGCGGGCGAGGTGCGCGAACCACAGTTTGCGCATGAAGAAGTAGTGGAACTCGAACAGCAGCTCGGGCGTGATGTAGGGGTTGGGGCGCTGCTCGAAGGGCAGGCCGATGTTGAGGCCGATGGTGCGGCCGCCGGCGTCGGCGGCGCCGCGGTTGGCGGCCTCCATGATGCCGCCGCCCCCGCCGGTGCAGACGAGGAAGCGCCGCGCGGAGCCCTCCAGGCCGGCCGACCACGCGGTGACGAGCCGGGCCAGTTCGCGGGCCTCGGCGTAGTAGCGGCCGAGCGGGCCGTCGGGGGTCAGCCGGGCCGAGCCGAAGAAGACGATGGTGTCGTGGACGTGCTGCCGGCGGAAGGCGTGCAGCGGTTCCAGGTACTCGGCGAGGATGCGCAGCGGCCGCGCCTCGTCGCTGTCGAGGAACTCGGTGTCGCGGTAGGCCAGCGTCGGGCGGGAGTGGGGTCCAGCGGGCGGGTGGGTCATCGGTGTTCCCGGGCGGAAGGTGGCGGAGCGGCCTCGATCGGGCGCATCCTAGCGGTTCGGCGCGCCGGTGGCACCTGCGCCCGCGTCGGTGCCCCCCGGGAGCGCACCGGCGGCGGTCGGTTGGAGCGGACCGCGCGCATGAGGTAGCATCCCCCGGTCACTCGATACCGGCGGCGGGCCGCTCGCCCGCGCTGCTCCCCTCCTCGGAACCATCCCGTCACCACGAACCGAGTCCTGCCATGATCCCCGACGACCTGACCGCCCCGGACCCGGCCCCGCGCGACCCGCGGGGGCCCGCCTCCACCGATTCCGACGACGAGGCCGCCGCCTCGGCCGACTTCGCCCGCACCCTCGAGGAATTCGAGCAGGGACGGCGCTCGGCCGTCCAGGCCGCCGGCGCCGCCACCGAGATCGCCGTGGGCATGAAGC
>CAYNPF010000380.1:0-2428 GCA_964398895.1 uncultured bacterium | reverse complement strand
GCGCGCCGGCTCGGCTACACTGGCCGCATGGATCCCGGCGCCGTGTACTTCATCGCCGACGCCCACCTGGGCGTCCGATCGCGCGAGCGCGAGGCGGTGCGCGAGGAACGGCTGCACGACTTCCTGCGCTCGCTTGCGGGCCGCGCCGGGCGGCTGGTGATCGCCGGCGACCTCTTCGACTTCTGGTTCGAGTACCGCGCCGCCATCCCCCGCCGGCACTTCGCCACGCTGGCGATCCTGCGCGGGCTGCGCGAATCGGGCGTGGCCCTCACCTACCTCAACGGCAACCACGACTTCTGGCTCGGCCGCTTCCTCGCCGACGAGGTGGGGATCGAGACCGTCGGCGGCCCGCTGGCGCTGGCGGCGCAGGGACGTCGCCTGTGGGTGCACCACGGCGATGGGCTGGTGGGCGGCGACCTCGGCTACCGCATGCTGCGCGCGGTGATCCGCCACCCGGTCAGCATCGCGCTGTACGGGCTGCTGCACCCGGACCTCGGCATCCCGCTGGCCCACCTGGTCTCGCGCTGGTCGCGCCAGTCGCGGGGCGAGAGCCGGCTCGAGCCCGAGCGGCTGTGGCGCGAGATCGCGATGCCGCGCTTCGCCGAGGGCTTCGACGGCGTGCTGGTCGGGCACTTCCACCACGCCTACGAGCGACGCGAGCCGGGCCGGGAGTTCTTCCTGCTCGGCGACTGGATCACCCGCAGCAGCTACGCGGTGCTCGAGGACGGCGCGATCCGGCTGGAGGAGTGGAAGGGCTGAAGCCGCACCGGCCCGGGCTAGAACTGGGCGCTGAACGAGAAACGGTGCGTGTCACCCAGGTCCAGCCGCAACGGCACGAAGGCGTAGTCGAGCCGCAACCCGCGCAGGGCGTAGCCGGCCCCCACGCAGAAGCTCGAGGCGTCGTCGTTGACGCGCAGCCCGGCGCGCAGGGCCGCCGCGCCGGCGCCGCCCGCTCCGCCCGCGGTGGCCAGCTCGACGCCGAGCATACCGATGGCGTTGCGCCCGCGCGTGCAACGGAGCTCGATCGCGCTGCGCAGGCGCGCCCCCGCGGCGATCCCGAGGTCCCACGAGCCTCCGCCCTGGACCGCGGCCGGCAGGGCCACCGGCGCACCGGTGGAGCCGGAGACGTCGAAGTCGGCCGCCGGACCGAGGTGCTCGGCGTTGACGCCGAGCCGCAGACCGGGAACGCCCGCCGGTGCCCACAGGGCGCCGAAGCCGACCGAGAAGGTCATGGCCGAGGCATCGGCGATGCGCTCGCGCACGAGCTGCGTGCCGGCGCCGATGCTGAGGCCCGGCGCCAGCGATCGTCCGTAGGCCAGTCCGAACTCGAGGTCGTGCGCACCGAAGCTGCCGATCAGGTTCCCGAGGTCGTCGCGCTCCTCGATGGGCTCCGAGTACATCGCGCGCAGCGAGGCGGCCAGGCCGCCGCCGAACATCCGCCCGGCCACGGCGAACTGGTCGTGCCGCAGCGTCTGCACGTACTCGGCGTGCGTGCCGGTGATCTGCACGCCCTGCACCTGGTCGAGCGCCGCCACGTTCCAGAACGAGGCCTCGACGCCCTGGGCCAGGGTGCTGAACGCGCCGCCGAGCGCGGCGGCCCGGGCGCCGGCGGGAACCTCGAGGAAGGCGAAGCCGGCCGGATCGCAGGCGGCGGGACGCGTCAGCAGCAGGAGCAACGCGGCGCACAGGATCGCGGAACGAACGGGCTTCATCGGCCTCCCTCGGCGCCGCTCGGCCGCGGGCGCGGTTAAGGCGGGGAGGCGGAGCCGGCCGTCCCGGCTCCGCCCCGTCCCCGCAAGTCGCAGCAGTCTACCACGGCGGGCTCTCAGCGACGCGGCCGCCCCCCGCCGGCATCCCCGTGCCCCCCACCCGACGACGGCGCGGACGACGAGGAGCCCGAGTGTCCGGACGGCGCGGGCCGCGAGTCACCGTCGGATCGCTCCTGGCGCGACGGCGCCGGTGGCGGTGACGACGGACGCTCGGACGAGCCGCTCCCGCCACCGGTCACGACCCGTGGCGCCGCTCCACGGTTGGGAGCCGGCGCGTAGCGCCCCGCCCCTCCACTGCCCGGGCCGCGGTAGGTGCCGCGCGGGGCGATCTCCACGCCCCGGGGACGATCCGGACGCCGGTAGACGCCGGCGTCGCCGCCGACCCCGCGGTCGCCACCGCGCGGGGCGATCTCCACGCCCCGGGGACGATCCTGGCGCCGGTAATCGCCGCCCGCCGGCGCGCCGGGCCGCGACACCCGCTGCCCGTCCCCCGGAGGCCCCTGGCGGTTCGAGCCCGTCCACGGACGGTTGGCGCCGACCGGCACGCGGACCTCGCGGCCGTCACCGCCGCGGATCTTCTCGGAGCGCATGAAGCCCGGCGGCAGCGGCTTCTCGCCCTGCCAGGTGGACCAGCGCGGGCTGGTCGGCGGATGGTAATC
>CAYNPF010000379.1:0-2436 GCA_964398895.1 uncultured bacterium | reverse complement strand
GGACCCTCGGGGTCGTGTCCGCCTCGAAAACTGGTGGCGGCCCCGCCCACAACAATATGCCGCCGTACATGGTCGTGAACTTCATCATTAGGGCGTCCTGATGGCAGTGGTGACGCCCGAGTACATTCAGTGGCCGGGCGCGCAGACATTCCCCGGCAACCACACGTTCCCTGCCTATGACGACCGGGCGGATGGCACCACGGTCGTCCACGCGCACAGCGGGGCGCAGTGGACGGAGTCGGCGGATGGTCTGGCGCTGGCGGTCGCGAAGCTCGCGCAGGGTGCCGCCCAGTCGGCGGTGGTCCGCATGCAGGCCGCGGCCGGCGGGCAGGTCTTCTACTTCGACGGCCCCAACCCGCCCCCGTTCGCCGGGGAGCGCGTGGGGGACACGGCGCGCGGCCGCGACTATGAGACGCGGGACATCCTCTCGGAGTGGCGGTGGACGGGTGACGCGTGGGTGCGGCTCGCGCTCACGTCGTCGATGGTCTCGGCCCTGGACGTCGGCAAGCTGACGGCCGGGTACGCGGCCCTGGACGAGGCGGTGGCGAGGAAGTTCGCGGCCGAGACCGGCCAGTTCATCGAGCTGGACGTCACGAACCTGAGGGTGACGGGCGCGTCGCAGATGTCGTCGGTCGTCGCCCAGTACCTGGGCGCCCAGGTGGGCGCCTTCGTCCAGCTGTCGACGTCGCAGCTGACGGTGTCCGACACGGCGAGCGTCAACACCGCCGTGGTGCAGGAGCTGTGGTCACGGATCATCCACGCGAAGTCGGGAGAGTTCGAGCAGATCACGGCCGCCATGCTGGCCGCGAACTCGGTGACGGCGGACGCGCTGCGTGCCGGCGCGATCGACGGCATGGTCATCACCGGCGCCACCGTCCAGACCGCCGGCACTGGGGCGCGCGTGGTCATCAACGCCGCTGGCTTCTCCGCCTACCGAGGGAACGGATCCCGCTCGGTGTACATCGACTCGTCCACTGGCGCCGTGACGATCGACGGCAACGTTGGCATTTCGGACTCATGGTCCAGGACGCGCTTCGTCGACATCGGCGACTCGTCCCCGGACAGCCGGCGCGGCGTCGGCCTGGAGTTCACCTCCCTGGAGACGACCTGGGCGAGCCCGGGCCTGATGACGATCGACATGAACTCCGGGGTGCCGGGCCTCAACCTGCAGGCCCCCATGACGACCGCGGGGACCGCACCGTACCTTCGATTGAACTCCAGCGGCTTCGAGATGTGGTCCGGGTCGATCGGCACCTATCTGAACTCGTCAACGGTCTGGTCGGGAAAAAAGAACGCGTTCTCGAGCAGACTCGAATCGAACGGATTCCGGGTCTACGGAAACGGCGACATGAGCAGCCCCGCCTTCTGGGCGGGGATGGGTGGGTTCAGTCTCCGATCGTGGTCGAACAACAACGTGTCTGTGTGGGGAGCCGATACAGGCCTCGTCGCCGGATACGACTCCAACCACTACTCCTGGTGGGGCCCTAACGGCATGACGTCGTTCGGCGGCAAGAACTTCATCATGTCCGTGCCCGAGATGTCCGAGGCGCGCGGAGGGATGATGCTGCGCCACGCGAGCACGGAGTCGCCGTGGGACGGAATCGAGTACTGGCAGACGCTCGTCCTCGACGCGACCGGCGCCGGCACGTGGGTCCTGCCCGACTATGTGCCCCGGATCGCCTCATCGGTGGCGCCGGCCGTGGTCCTGTGCTCGACGTCGTCGGGCACCGCCGCGGCGACGCTCACCCGCGGGCAGGACGAGTGGACGGTCACGGTCACGGGTGAGCCCGGCGCGACCGTGAGCCTCCTGGTCAAGGCCGGCCGTGTCCTCGACCGTCCGGCCGACGGCACCTGGCACGACCGGTCCGGCGAGTCCCTGTGGGTCCTGCCCCCGATGACGATGGACGAGGCGCAGACCGGACCATCACTCGCGGATGACGCCTACGGGCCGGCCACGCAGGACGTCTACGCGCGCATGACCACACACCCCAACCTCTGAGGAGAACGCATGACCACACACCCCAACCCAACCCAGACGCCCACAGGAGAGGACCGCGGCGACGTGCAGGTGAGCGTCGAGGCGATCCTCGCCGCCTACGCCCGCGAGGTCGCGACCCTCACGCAGCGGGCCGTCATGGCCGAGACGGCGCGCGACGCCGCCCTCGCCGAGGTGGCGCGCCGGCAGGACGCCGACGACTGACCGACCAGGCCACCACACGCACGAGCCCCGAGGCCAGACGCCCCGGGGCTTCCCCATGCCCAACTGAATGAGGAAGGAATCGTATGGTCGAGTGGATGCCGGGGGCGGTTCACAGCCACCTCCCGGCCAACACGAATCACACGTGCGCGTCCCGTGCCCGGCGTGACGGCATAGTGCTGCACACGGCCGCCTCGGAGGCGACGGGGGCGGCTCACCGCACCTACTGGGGCCGTGAC
>CAYNPF010000378.1:0-2436 GCA_964398895.1 uncultured bacterium | reverse complement strand
GACGGCACCACCGAGGCAATCCGCGCCGCCGCGGCGCGCGAGCCGCGCATCCAGCCGGTGCTGCTCGCCGCCAACGGCGGCCAGAGCGCGGCCCTGGCGGCCGGCTTCGCCGCCATGCGCGGGCGCATCGTCGTCACCCTCGACGCCGACCTGCAGAACGATCCCGCCGACCTGCCGCGGCTGCTCGCCGCGCTGGAGGGGGCCGACGTCGTCTCGGGCATCCGGGCCCACCGGCAGGACTCGCGCGTGCGGCTGTGGTCCTCGCGCATCGCCAACGGCTTCCGCCGGGCGGTGCTGGGCGACCCGGTGACCGACATCGGCTGCTCGTTCAAGGCCTACCGGCGCGAGGCGCTGGAGGGCCTGCCGATGTTCGTCGGCGTGCACCGCTTCCTGCCCGCCCTGTGCACCTTCCGCGGTGCCCGGCTGGTCGAGGTGGAGCTGTCGCACCGCCCGCGGCGGCTGGGCCAGTCCAAGTACGGGGTCGGCAACCGGCTCTGGCGCGGCCTCTACGACCTCGTCGGAGTGCGCTGGCTCAAGTCGCGGCTGGTCCACTACCGCCGGCGCGGCTGAACCCGCTCGCTGGCGACGAAGACGCTGGATTCGCCCCGCACCACGGGGCTATAGTGCGCGCGAGTGCTCCCGGAACAGGGAACGTTGGCCACGAGGATGGATCCTCAAGGAGCCCACAATGCGCCTGCTGCTGCGTCTCTGCGTCGTCACCTTCCTGCTCGCCCTCTCCGCCGTCCTCGCCCGTGCCGGCACCTTCGGCGGCGTGGACTTCATGACCGCCACCGTGATGCAGAAGCACCAGAGCTCGTTCTCCGGGCTCTCGCTGCGGGCGCGTCTGACCTCGGCGCAGATCGTCGAGGGCTTCGAGCTGCAACCGTTCGTCGAGTACTGGCGCACCAGCACGACGGTGGACCCGCCCAACGTCACGGTGTCGCGCAAGGACGCCACGCTCGGAGCGGGGATCGTCTACCACTTCCACCACACCGGCTGGCAGCCCTACGTCGGCGGCGGGCTGGGCGTGCACTTCCTCTCGAACAAGGTGAATGCGCCGCAGCTCGGGCTCGACGACGAGAGTGACTCGGTCATCCGCGGCGGCCTGTACGCCCTGGGCGGCGTCGCGGTTCCCCTTTCGGACCATGTCCGGAACTTCCTCGAGCTCGAGTACCACCACCTGCCGGACGTCAGCCAGCTCAAGCTCAACATGGGGATCACCTGGCGGCCCTGACTCCGAGCGGGCGCGGCCGCGGCGGCCGGGACCGACCGGCCGACTAGCGCGAAGCGCCCAGTTGTGGGACAAATGCAGGGTGCTCTGCCCGTGTGTACGGTGCCGGGCCCGATCGGTCCATCATCCCTAACCCCAGACAGGAGCAGGAAATTGGGCAAGCTTCCCGAGTTCTTCGTGGACGCCGATCTGTGCACCGAGTGCGGTGACTGCATCACGGCCATGCCGGACGTGTTCCGCAAGGTCGCGGGCCAGGAGATCGCCGAGGTCTACAACGCGAACGTGGACGACAGCAAGAAGGCCGACGTCGAGAAGATCATGAACGACTGTCCGGCCGCTGCGATCCTCTGGAAGAAGTAGCGACGTCGGACCGCCGGAGCCCCCACCGGGTTCCCGCGCCGGTCCACGAGCGTCGCGCCGCACGCCGTGCGGGCCGCACCATGGGGCCGGGCGATGAGCCCGGCCCCGATCCTATCCCGGCGCGGCGTCAGCGGAGGATGATGAGCCGGCGGACGACTTCCGCCCCGCCCGTCCGCAGCCGCACCAGGTACAGCCCCGCGCGCAGATCCTGCGTCCCGAGCATGGCGGTGTAGCTGCCCGCCTCGCGGACGCCGTCGGCCAACACGCGCACCTCGCGGCCCTGCACGTCGCAGAGCGTGAGGCGGATCGATGAACGCATGGGAATCGTGAAGGTGACGAGCGAGCGACCCGTGCAGGGATTCGGCGCCGGCGCGAGTCGCACGTCCTCGCTCGCCTCCGTCGCGGTCACGCAGATCGGCCCCCACTCGAATGGAGTGCCACCGCGCTGCTCGCCGCATAGTCGGTACCAACGGGTCCGACCTGCGGCCAGCGCCTCGTCGAGGACCGACGTGACCTCGTCCCGGACCTCGGGGACCCGCCCGACGGGCGACCAGGGCCCGGCGGCGGACTCGCCGCGCTGCACCTCCAGCGACGTAGACGCCCCCGGCGCTCCCGTCCGCCATTCGACGAGGACCCCCTCCGCGGTCGTGGCGGCGCGGAACCACTCAATCAGCGTGGGAACCGTCGTGCTGGGAGGCGTGTGGAGCAGCACGGTACCCGGACTGACGAGGTCGGGCCAGCCGTCGCGGTTCACGTCGCCGACGGCCACGGAGTTCGACCACTCCAGCACTCCGTAGTCCGTGTTGGCCCCGAAGGTCCCGTCACCGTTCCCCGGCAGCACCGAG
>CAYNPF010000377.1:0-2441 GCA_964398895.1 uncultured bacterium | reverse complement strand
CCAGGCGCGCCGTGGCAGCGACCAGCCGGAGCGTCGCCGGGTCGAGCGCGAGCAGGCGCGCGTCGTGCTCACGGCTTGCCCGTTCTGCCTCATCCGTAACCACCTGATTATTGATGAGACGACGTTGCTCCTGCGCGTACGCAAGCTGCTCCTCACTCGTGAGTTCCAGAATGTCGATCGGCACGTCAAGCGCCTCCTGCTCGGGCACGCTCATCGCTTACGCTCATTTCCGAGCGCAAGCTCGTGGATCTCGGACTCCAAGGCCGCCTGCTCGAGATTCAAGATGTGGATGTGGCCATCGATCCTACACGCCTCCTCGACCGACACCTGGCCGTCGGCCAGTGCCTGGACGATCGCGGAGGAGGTCTTGCCCATCTGCTCAATGAGCCGCCCGGCCACCGTCGCCATCGAGGCCTCGGCGTCCGGCTCCTCCGCCTGCAGCCGGTAGCCGAGGTGGCGGGCCAACACCTGCAGCGCCTCGACCACCGCATCGGGCGCCGTGTGCGCCAGGTAGGTCAGCCCCTCGACCGGTAGCCCGTCACGCCCGAGGAGCTGCCGGCGCCGGTACTCCGGGCTCCGCGTTCCCCGCAGCTCGGCCGCGCGCCCGTGGCAGCCCTCGTGGAGCGCCGCCAGGAACTCGGCCGCGAGGTCGAGTGCCCCAGGTTCCAGCGCCTCAAGCTCCTGCCGCCGCGCCGCGAGGTTCTCCCGGATCGCTACCGCCATCGGGCTGAGCGGAAGCGGCGGTCGTCCGGCTGTGGGGCGATGCTGGTGGCATGCGATCCGCAACCGTGCCGCGGCCATCACACACCGTCCCCAACTCGATGGACCTGGTTGACGGTTCGAATCCCCCGCATCAGCTCGTGCAGGTAGAGGCGGCGCCGCGACGCCCGCGCCCCGGCCCCCCGCTCCAGCGCCTCGGCGATCCGGGCGAGCTGCGAGCAGATGCAGATCACCGCCCAGACCGCGGCGCACAGCGCGGCGACCATGAGCGACAGCACCGTTGGATGGATGCCTCCCATGCCTCACTCCTCTCCGCCCGCGCGGGAAAACTCCCCGGGCCGGGCATCCGCGCACGCCTTGCACCACGCCTCGAGCGCCCCGCGACGCGTGGCCACGACCCACCCGGCGTTGCTGATCGCCGCACCCAGCGTGCGGCGGTCGAACCCGTGAAACGTCTGCCGACGACCACAGCCGCAGCACTGCACCGCAAGCGACTCCGCCAGGACCGCCGAGGCGGGCCGGCGTGGTGCCGCCGCCTGGACGTCATGCGAACGCGAGGAGGGTGCGGAGACCATCGCCTAGCGTCCCCTTGCCAGATTGAGCAGCCAGAGCGCCAGCGCCCGCAGCGCCCGCCGTGCGAGCGAGCCCGTGCCCTTGACCTCCGCGCTGTCGAGCAGCGTCCGCAGCGCCGCGGCATCGTCATCCGTCAGCCGCACGACGATCTCGCCGGACACCCGAAACAGCGGCACCAGGTCGAGTTCCAACCGGGGCGGGGTATCTACCGAGCGCTGTGTGATGCAGAAGCCGGTCGCGAACTCGAACGGCTTGCCGTCGATCTCGATCGTCGAGCCCCATGGCTTGCCGTTCACGGTGATCTGGATCGGCCGCATCGTCACGACCGCCCCCTGTGCAAGTGCCGGCGCACCGGCGACCACGGCCGCACCGTGCCCCGCACGATGATCGGGTCCGGCGGCCGAATCACCACGCTCGCCGAGGTCGGCTGGACCGGCACCCGCATGTCTGGGGCGCAGATCAGACTGAGCACGAACAACAGGAGCTGGCTCATGACAGAGTCCTTTCGGAGGCGAAAAGGGCCAGGTCCGGGATGGCCCAGGAGGTTGGGCGCTGGAGCACGCCGCGGCCACCCGGACCCGTGGCTGCGAGGAAGGAGGGGACCATCAGGAAACCGCCTCGCGCAGCACGCCATTGCGGACGACGTACACACGTCCAGCCACCAGGTCCTCGCCGACGTAGCCGACTGCGATACGGACCCTCGTCCCGTCGTGCCACGCCAGCGCGATCACGCCTCCTGGTCCGGCAGTGGCGGAGCAGTTCAATCCGGAGGCCACCACCGCGCTGGCGTAGCCGCTGGCGGCGAGCTTGCTGGCGTTGCCGCTGGCAGCGAGCTGACTGGCGTTGCCGCTGGCGGCGAGCTGACTGGCGTAGCCGCTGGCGGCGAGCTTGCTGGCGTAGCCGCTGGCGGCGAGCTTGCTGGCGTCGCCGCTGGCGGCGAGCTGGCTGTCGTCGCCGCTGGCGGCGAGATGGCTGGCGTCGCCGCTGGCGGCGAGCTGACTGGCGTCGCCGCTGGCGGCGAGATGGCTGGCGTCGCCGCTGGCGGCGAGCTTGCTGGCGTTGCCGCTGGCGGCGAGCTGACTGGCGTCGCCGCTGGCGGCGAGCTTGCTGTCGTCGCCGCTGGCGGCGAGATGGCTGGCGTCGCCGCT
>CAYNPF010000376.1:0-2446 GCA_964398895.1 uncultured bacterium | reverse complement strand
GAACCGGCCGAGCGGCACGTGCAGGTCGCGGAGATGGTGATCGAGAAGGCCAAGCGCCTGGTCGAGCACAACCGCGACGTGGTCATCCTGCTCGACTCGATCACCCGTCTCGGCCGCGCCCACAACACGGTCGTGCCGCACTCGGGCAAGATCCTCTCCGGCGGCGTGGACGCCAACGCCCTGCAGCGGCCCAAGCGCTTCTTCGGCGCGGCCCGCAACATCGAGAGCGGCGGCTCGCTCACCATCATCGCCACCGCGCTGATCGAGACCGGCTCGCGCATGGACGAGGTCATCTTCGAGGAGTTCAAGGGCACCGGGAACTCCGAGCTGGTGCTCGACCGCAAGCTCGCCGACCGGCGCATCTTCCCGGCCATTGACATCAACCGCTCCGGCACCCGCAAGGAGGAGCTGTTGCTGTCGCCCGAAGTGCTGCAGCGCGTCTGGATCCTGCGCAAGTTCCTGAACGAACTGAACCCGGTCGAGGCGATGGAGTTCCTCATCACCAAGCTGGCCGACACGAAGTCGAACAAGAAGTTCCTGGAGAGCATGAACCAGTAGGCGGGTGCGGCACGTCCGACGACGGCGCCCGTCCCGGAGTCCCCGGGGCGGGCGCCGCTGCGTTCGCCGTCGCGCGGTCCCGGCTCAGCGGCTCCGGGGCTCCGGCGGCACGAGGCGCAGCGGCGGCTGCGTCGCCCGCGCCGGTTTCGCCGGCAACGGCGTGGCCCGGTGCTTCTCGCCCCACTCGACCGGTGGGTTCAGCACGAAGCGGCGCGGATGTCCGCTGCGCAGCGCCGTGTCGAGACGCCGGTCGAGCCCGTAGAGATCGGCGCGGAACTGCACGGCGCCGGCCGAATCCACCCAGGCGGTGCGGTAGAGGAAGTGCACCGGCACCCGCTCGTGCAGCGCCACCCAGCGCGTCTTCAGGCTGTCGAGCACCGCGTCGAGCGAGTCGCGCACGTCGCGCGGGCGGGGCTTGCCGCGCCACAGGTGCGCGCGCTCGGCCACGAGCGTGTCCCGCGCCAGCAGCCACTCGGCCAGCGCCCGGGCCTCCTGCACCCGCACGCAGCCGTGGCTGTAGGCGCGCACCGCCGCCGAGAAGTAGCCCTTGGCCGGGGTGTCGTGCAGGTAGACGTCGTAGGGATTCGGGCACATCAGCTTGACGCGCCCGAGCGGGTTCTCGGGACCGGGGTCCTGGATGACGAGGTAGGAGAAGGTGTCCTCCTCGGCCGTCCGCCAGTTCACGCCGCGTGGCGGCACCTCGATGGGCCGCTCGGCGCGCGTGTAGTAGACGCGCAGCCGGTGCCGGCGGAACCAGCTCGTGTCGCGCGCGAACTCGGGTACCGTCTCCTCGACCAGGATGCGGCGCGGCAGGCGCCAGGTCGGGTTGAGCACGACGGTGTTCAGCTTGGCGCTGAAGGTCGGCGTGGGGTTGCGCGGCTCGCCCACCACCACGCGGCTGCGCAGCATCACGCGGCCGCTGTCGCGCACCTCGAGCTGGAAGTCGGGCACGTTCACGAGGACGTGGGGATCGTGGAACGCCGTCGGCAGCCAGCGCTCGCGCTCGAGGTTCATGGCGATCTGCCATGCGCGGTCGGCGGGGCTCACGTTCAGCGCCGCGCGGGTGGCCGAGTCCACCGCGCCGCTCTCGGCCAGCCCGTGGCGCGCCTGGAAGTCGCGCACGGCGCGGGCCAGGTCCGCGTCGAACTCGGGCGAGTCCCCGGTGGCCACGCCCTCGGCCGCGAGCCGGCGGCGCAGCGCCGCCACGCGGGCGCCGCGGACGCCGCGCCGCAGGGCGGGCCCGTCGGGCAGCGGCCGCCAGCCTCCGGCGGCGACGAAGCCGCGGTAGCGGACGAGGGCGTCGTGCAGGCGGTGGTAGTCGGTCCGCTCGGGCGCGTAGTCCGGGCGCTCGCCGTGGGCCAGCGGCCCGTCGAGCGCCTGTCGCAGGGCGCGCACCAGGTCGAGCGAGTCGCGCCCCGCCACCCAGGTCGAGTCCAGCGCGCCGGCGGGCAGCCGTCCGTCGTGCACGTCGCGCGCGTAGCGGAGGAAGCCGCTGGTCAGCGCCAGGTCGAGTTCCGCCAGCCGCGCCGGGCCGGGTGGCAGCGTGCCGACACGGTGCCGGCCGAGGTGTGCCGCGGCGCGGACCAGCGCCGAGTCGGCGTAGTCGTCCGGATCGAGACCGTCGGCCGCGGCGTCGCGCAGCAGCGCCACGGCGGCGGCGCCCTCGTCGCCGAGACGCCGCCCGTCGCTCCACGCCGGCCGCCGGCCGCGCCGTTCGTAGAAGCGGCGCAGGGCGCGGGTGACCGGATCCCGGGCGTCGTAGGGCGCGCGGGTCAGCCGTTCGGTGATGGCGTCGCGCACCCGGGCCTCCGCCCGCGACAGGTGGCCGTGCCACCAGAGCAGCAGCAGCAGCAGCGCGGCGGCGGCGACGACCAGGGCCGGCACCAGC
>CAYNPF010000375.1:0-2450 GCA_964398895.1 uncultured bacterium | reverse complement strand
GCTGAAGCCGGTGGGCGGCTTCTGCGCCGAGACGGCCGGGGCCCTCACCCTGTTCGGCGCCACGCTGTCGGGCATCCCGGTCTCGACCACCCACACCATCACCGGCGCGATCGTCGGCGTGGGGGTCAGCTCGAGCGGGCGGATGTCCGCGGTGCGCTGGGGCGTGGCGGGCCGCATCGTCTGGGCCTGGGTGCTGACCATGCCGATGGCCGGGATCATCGGGGCGGCCTCGTGGTTCGTCGCGCACGCCCTCGGCATGCGCTGAGGGCGGGAGCGGGCGGCGGTCAGCGGGAGACGATCTCCAGCGCGCGCTCGAGCAGTTCGTCGCGGCCGGCGGCCACGCCGGCCCGCGTACGCGCGACCGGCACGGTGGGCGTCACCCCGACGCCGTGCAGCCGCGTGCCGTCGTTCTTGAGCACCTTCATGCCGGTGAAGCGCGCGCGGTAGCCGCCGGGCAGCGCCACCGTCACGACCTCGCCGTCGGTGCCGGCGCTGGCCTCGCCGACGATCTCGCCCAGTCGGTAGTGCGCGACCGGCTCGAGGTAGGTCTCGGCGCGGCTGATGGCGCGCCCGTCCACCACGAAGGCCACGCGGGCGTGGAAGCGCGGCGCCAGCGGCGCGACCGTGCTGCTCAGGAACGTGTAGCTGGCCTCGCGATGGTCGGGGCGGGTGATCACGGGTGCGCCCCACGGGGGACTGGCCAGCGTGACGTCGGTGAGGTGGGCAAGCGGGTCGGTGGAGATGCGCCGCGGGTAGCCGCGCAGGTCGAAGACGATGCCGCGCGCGGCGGCGAGGCTGTCCACGGCGGCGGCGAAGTCGGCGTCGGTGACGCGGTCGAGGTCCACGTACCAGACGCCTGGTCGCAGGGCGCCGAGCGGCGCCGGCCGGTTCTCGGCCACGTAGTGACCGACCAGTCGCCCGAGCCGCACCCGCCGCGGCGCGGTGGAGCCCTCGAGCTCCAGCGTTACCGAGTCGCCGCTGGCGCCGCGCATGAGGGCGAAGGTCGAGAGCCAGCGCAGGTACTGCGGCGTCGCGTGGCTCAGGGCCGGCGCGACCTCGGCGAGCCGCCGCTCCACCGGCACGCCGTCCACCGCGCGCACCACGTCGCCGGGACGCACGCCGGCAAGGCTGTCGAGCACGCCGGTCACCACCAGGCGGTTCTCGATCCAGGCCCAGGCCAGCGGCAGGGCGCCGGGGCGGCTGCGGCCGTCGCCGACGCCGCCGTGGCCGTCGTCCAGGCGGGCGAGCAGCCGGCGCAGGGTCTCGGTGAACTCGGCGCCGTCGCGGTCCGTAGCGGCGCGGCGCAGCGCCTCGCGCAGCGCCGCCGGCCAGTCGGTGCCGGTGACGTCGAAGTACGGGTAGAAGTGCTGGGCCACGTTCCAGAACAGCGCCACGTCGGCCAGTCGCACCGCCCGCTCGTCGCCCGAGGGCGCGGCGCCGTCGCCGCGGCCGGCGGGCGGCTCCCATGGCGGCAGCTCGGCACGCGGCAGCGTGCCCGCCGAGTCGCAGGCGAGGCGCAGCGGCAGCGCGCACCAGACGCCGCCGCCGAGGTCGGCGCACAGCGTGCGCTCGGGCCGCAGCACGGGTTCGCGGCCGTCCAGGGGGAAGCGCTGGCGCCGGCTCCAGAACACGTCGGGCATCGCTTCGGCGGTGTCGCCGTAGCCGTGGTGCAACCATTCGGTGAGCGCCACCGGGCGGCTTCCCGGCGGCAGCCACGCCGCGGGAGCGACCTCGGTGGGGCGGGTGTCCACGCTCAGGCTCGGGGCCAGCGGCAGGAAGATGCGCCGCAGCAGCGCGGTCAGCTCCTCGGGGGAGCCGGCCGTCTCCACCGCGTCCACCGCCGAAATGGCGAGCGCGTTCCAGTCGGCGAGCGCGGCCTCGTCGCTGGGATGGAAGTGGCGCACGTAGCCGAGCAGCCGCGTGAAGGCGGTGAGGTTGGCCAGTCCGCGCCCGTCGAGCGCCCCGGCCGGCGCCGCTCCGCCCGGCGCGGCGTGCGCGGGCCACGGCAGCAGGGCGAGGCAGAAGAGGAATCGGGCGGAGCGGATCGCGCGGCGCATGCTGGCTCCTGGGCGGGTGGGCAACACCCGGTCGGCGATGCCCCTCCAGCCTGCGGCGCCGGCGCGGCGCCGGTCAACCCCCGGCCCGCCGAAACGGGGCGGACGCGCCCGGGCGGTCGCCCGGCGCGGGGCCGCGCGGGGGCGCACGGGGCGCAGCCCCGCCGCGAACGGGGCCGAAAGCAGCGTCGGGAACGACGGCCCCATGCTATAGTCCCCGCCATGAACGGGCCGCGGATCGTGGTGGTGGGTGCCGGCGTTGCGGGTCTCGCCTGCGCGCGTGAGCTGGCGCGTCGCCGGATCCCGGCGATCATCCTGGATCGCGCCCACGAGGTGGGCGGTCGCTGCGCCACCCGGCGGGTGGACGGTCGCCCGGTGGACTTCGGCACCTTCTAC
>CAYNPF010000374.1:0-2459 GCA_964398895.1 uncultured bacterium | reverse complement strand
TGTTGGTGACGAACTCGCCCGTCTTCTGGTTGTAGATCAGCGTGCCGGTGATGTCGGCCGGCAGCAGGTCGGGGGTGAACTGGATGCGCTGGAAGCGGGTCTTGAGCGCCGCCGACAACGTGCGCACCGCGTAGGTCTTGGCCAGCCCCGGCACGCCCTCGATGAGGATGTGCCCGTCGGCCAGCAGGCCGACGAGCAGGCGCTGGACGAGGTACTGCTGGCCGACGATCGCCTTGCCGACCTCGGCGGTGATGGTCTGTACGACGATGCTCTCGCGCTCGATCCGCTCGTGGATCGCCTTGATCTCGTCCGTCTGGATTTCCATCGTTCCTCCGAACCCGCGCCCGCTGCCGTGACCCGGCAGCCCAGTCGGGGACCGATTCTAGCGAAGGCGGCGCCGCCGTGGTCAAGGGCGTGCAAAAACGCCGGCGGCGCGGGGCGGCGGGGCACGAGTGCGGGTCGGGAACGGTCCGTGACGCCGGATGGTACGCGGGGGCGGTCGCTGCATCCAAGGATCTGCAAACCCCCGGGAAGCCGCCGCGACTTCCCGGTGTCCCCCCGGACTCGAACGAGGAGAGATCCGTGACCGATTCGCCGCTCTTCGCGCCCGCGAGCCTCGGCCCGCTGACGCTGCACAACCACCTCGTCATGGCGCCCATGACCCGCAGCCGCGCCCGCGAGGCCAACACGCCGAACGACCTCATGGCCGAGTACTACGGCCAGCGGGCCGGCGCGGGCCTGATCGTCACCGAGGGCACGTCGCCGTCGCCCAACGGCACCGGCTACGCCCGCATCCCCGGACTGTGGAACGACGCGCAGGTGGCCGGCTGGCGCAAGGTCACCGCGACCGTCCACGCGAAGGGCGGCCGGATCTTCGCCCAGCTCATGCACACCGGCCGGGTCGGGCACCCGGCCAACCTGCCGGCGGGGGCGGAGCTGGTGGCCCCCAGTGCGGTCGCGCTCGCCGGCGAGATGTACACCGACGCCGCCGGCCTGCAGCCCTACCCGATGGCGCGCGCGATGAGCGAGACCGACGTGCGCCGGGCGATCGAGGAGTTCGTGCAGGCCGCGCGGCACGCCGTGGCCGCCGGCTTCGACGGCGTCGAGTTGCACGGGGCCAACGGCTACCTGATCGAGCAGTTCCTCAGCCCGCACACCAACCGGCGCGACGACGCCTGGGGCGGCTCGGTGGACCACCGGCTCACCTTCGCGCTGGAGACGGCGAGGGCGACGGCCGCCGCCATCGGCGGCGAGCGCGTCGGTATCCGTCTCTCGCCGCACGGCGTGAACGCCGGCATGGTGCCGTACCCGGAGATCGAGGAGACCTACACGAAGCTGGTCGAGCGCCTGGCCCCGCTGGGGCTCGCTTACGTCCACCTCGTGGACCACTCGTCCATGGGGGCGCCCGAGGTTCCCGAGCACCTGAAGCTGGCGCTGCGCCGGGCCTGGCCGCGCACCTTCATCCGCTCCGGCGGCTACGACCGCGCCCGGGCCGAGGCCGATCTGCGCGCGAAGCGGTGCGACCTGGTGGCCTTCGGCCGGCCCTTCCTCGCCAATCCCGACCTGGTCGTGCGTCTCGAGCGCGGCCTGCCGCTCAACGCCCCGGACCCGAAGACGTTCTACACGCCGGGGCCGGCCGGTTACACCGACTACCCGACCGCGACCTGAGATTCGCAGGAGGGGAGCGACGGGGCGGGGCCAGGCGGCCCCGCCCCGTTCCGTGCGTGGCCCGCCGCATCGTTCGGCCGCCGCCCGTCGGGCGCGTGGTAGACTCCTGAATACGAATCGCCGCCAGGCTCCGCCCCGGTGTCCGGCCCGGGCGGGCGCATCGTCCCGCGGAACGTCACCACCGGGAGGTCGCGGAGCGGACCATGAGACGCCACCTGCTGCTCGCCCTCGCCGTGGTGGTGGCGGCGTGCAGCCCGGCGCGGGCGCCGGTCGCGCGCGAGCCGGTCACCGGCATGAGCTTCGTCTTGGTGCCGCCGGGTCGCTTCGTCATGGGCAGCCCCGCGGACGAGCCCGGGCGCGCCGCCGACGAAACGCTGCACCGGGTCGTCCTGCCCCGGGGATTCTGGCTGGGGCGGACGGAGGTTACCCGGGCCCAGTGGGAGCGCGTGATGGGGGCCGGCGAGCGCCACCCGGAGAAGCCGAACCCCTTCCGAACCGCGGATCCCCGCTGCCCGGTGGTGAGCGTGAGCCACGACGACGTCCGCGAGTTCCTGCGCCGCCTCGAGACGATGAACCCCGGGCAGCGCTTCCGTCTGCCCAGTGAGGCCGAATGGGAATACGCCTGCCGCGCCGGGTCGGCGACGAGCTTCTCCGTCGGCAATCAGCTCACCGACGCCCAGGCCAACGTGGACGCCCGTATCGCCCACGCCGGCGCGGCGCCGGGGAAGTGGCGCGCGCGCCCGGTCGCCGTCGGCATTTCCTTGACGATGCGGTCACCCTCGGCAATCTCG
>CAYNPF010000373.1:0-2467 GCA_964398895.1 uncultured bacterium | reverse complement strand
GGGAATCGCATCCGCAGCGTGCGTGACTCGCCGCGGCGTCGGGGGTGGGAACTGGACTGGAGGCTACCGCTCGGCACCCGGGTAGATCAACGACAATCTCGCCCGTGTCCTGCCCGCGAGACGGGCCCGGCCCGGACCATTCACGAGCCGGGGCTAGCGGCGGACCTCTTCCTCCCGCCCCGGCCCCACGGATACGACCGCGATCGGCACCCCGCTCTCGCGCTCGACCCATTCGAGGTAGGTCCGGGCCGGCGCGGGCAGGTCCGACCACCGCCGCACCCCGGTCGTGGGCGTGCGCCAGCCCGGGAAGCTCCGCCAGACCGGCCGGCAGGCCTGCAGCTCGTGAGCCGCGGCCGGGAAGCCGACCACCGGCCGGCCGTCGCGCTCGTAGCCGGCGACCACGCGGATCTCCTCGAAGTCGTCGAGCACGTCGAGCTTCGTCACGACCAGCTCGTCGAGCCCGTTCACCCGGGCGGCGTAGCGCAGCGCCGGCAGATCCAGCCAGCCGCAGCGTCGCGGCCGCCCGGTCGTGGCCCCGTACTCCTCGCCGGCCTCGCGCAGGCGGGCCGCCTCGTCCTCGGGCATCTCGCCGGGGAACGGCCCCAGCCCGACCCGGGTGGTGTAGGCCTTGCTCACGCCGATCACGCGGTCCACGACCCGCGGCCCCAGCCCCACCCCCAGCGGCGCCCCGGCCGCGCTCGCGCTCGACGACGTCACGTAGGGATAGGTGCCGTGGTCCAGGTCGAGCAGCGTGCCCTGCGCGCCCTCGAGCAGGACGCGCCGGCCGGCGCGCAGCGCCTCGTGCAGCTCGAGCGAGACGTCGCTCACCATCGGCGCCACCCAGCGGATGTCGTCACGCCACTCCTCGAGCAGGGCCGCACCGTCGCTCGCGCGCAGCTCGGCGGCCCCGGGGCACTCGCGGCGCAGCCGCTCCAGCGCGCGATCCACGAGGCTGACGAAGCGCTCCGGCGCGAGGAGATCGCCCACGCGTAGGCCGGTGCGGGCGGCCTTCTCGCGGTAGGCGTGGCAGATGCAGCGCCCGGTGGTGCCGATCGCGTCGGGGCCGCGCTCCGCCCAGGCCTCGACCACGCGGTAGGCGGGCAGGATCAGGTGCGCCGCCGGGCTCACGCCCAGGCGCGACCGCACCTCGATGCCGGCGGTCTCGAGCCCCTCGACCTCGGCGCGCAACCGGGGCAGGTCCAGCACGGTGCCGTTGCCGATCAGGCAGCGGCGGCCCTCGTGCATCACCCCGGAGGGCACGAGGTGCAGGACGAAGTCGCGTCCGTCGCGCACCACGGTGTGGCCGGCATTCGGCCCGCCCTGGTAGCGGGCGACGATGTCGGCCGCCGCGCTCAGGGCGTCCACGATCTTGCCCTTGCCCTCGTCCCCCCACTGCGCGCCGACAACGACGGTGCAGGGCATGGCGGGCCTAGTGGGCGTACTCCGGCGGGTCGGCCCCGGGAGGCCCGGCGCCCTCCGGTTCACCGCCCGCCGTCGCGGGAGCCGCGGGCGGGGCGGCCTCGCGCCGCGCCGCCCCGGCGGCGGCTCGCGGCTCGATCGCCCGCTCCAGGGCGCGGGCGAGCACCTGCTCCATGCGCTCCATCGGCACGAACTCGAGCGACTCGCGCACGTCCTCGGGCAGCTCGGTCAGGTCCTTCTCGTTCTCCCGCGGCAGCAGCACCGTCTCGAGCCCCGCGCGGCGCGCGGCCAGGACCTTCTCGGTGATGCCGCCCACCGCGATGATGCGGCCGCGCAGCGTCAGCTCACCGGTCATGGCGATCTGGTGCCGCGTCGGGATGCCGGTGAGCGCGCTGACCATGGCCAGGGCGATGGCCGCACCGGCCGAGGGTCCATCCTTGGGCGTGGCCCCCTCGGGCACGTGCACGTGCACGTCGATCTCGCGGTAGAAGTGCCGGTCCAGGCCGAGCCGCTCGGCGCGCGAGCGAATCCAGGTGAGCGCGGCGTGCGCCGACTCGCGCATGACCTCGCCGAGCTTGCCGGTGAGCTGCAGGTCGCCCTTGCCCGGCAGGATGCTGACCTCGATGGTGAGCACGTCGCCCCCCGCCTCGGTCCAGGCCAGGCCGTTGGCGATGCCGACGCGGTCCACGCGCTCGACCGCGAGGTCAATGTAGCGGGGCGGCCCGACGTAGCGGTGCAGGTTGGCGAGCGTGACGTTCAACGGCCCGTCCAGCTTGCCCGCCGCCTTGCGCCGCGCCGCCTTGCGGCACAGGCCCGCGATCTCGCGCTCGAGGTTGCGCACGCCGGCCTCGCGGGTGTAGCTGCGGATCAGCGCGTTCAGCGCCGGGGCGGCGAGGTGCAGGTCCGCGGGATCGAGCCCGGCCGCCTTCACCTGCTTGGGGATGAGGAAGCGCCGGGCGATCTGCACCTTCTCGCTCTCGTGATAGCTGGGCAGCCGCAGGGTCTCCATGCGATCCACCAGCGCCGGCGGGATGGACTGCTGGGTGTT
>CAYNPF010000372.1:0-2490 GCA_964398895.1 uncultured bacterium | reverse complement strand
GGGTCTCGGGCAGCGAGGAGCGGCCGCGTCTCTCGGTGTTCCGCAGTGCCCGGCACATCTACGCCCAGATCATCGACGACGCGCGCGGCGTCACGCTGGTGGCGGCTTCGAGCCGCGAGGACATCCCGCGCGAGGGCAAGGGCAAACTCGGGATCAGTACCGAGGTGGGCAAGCGTCTGGCTGCACGCGCGAAGGAGAAGGGTGTCGCGCGGGTGTGCTTCGACCGAGGCGGCTACCTGTACCACGGGCGCGTCAAGGCGCTCGCCGACGGCGCGCGGGCCGGCGGCCTGGAATTCTAGGAGGACGACGTGCGAGGCCAGGATAACAGGGGCCGGGGCGGTCAGGCGGAAGCCCCCAAGTCCGAATTCGTCGAGCGGGTCATCAACGTCAATCGCTGCGCCAAGGTGGTGAAGGGCGGGCGTCGCTTCTCCTTCAATGCCATCGTGGCGGTCGGCGATCAGAAGGGGCGCGTGGGTGTGGGTCTGGGCAAGGCCAACGAGGTCGCGGACGCCATCCGCAAGGCCGGCGAGTCCGCCAAGAAGGCCATGTTCCGTGTCCCGGTCACCCGCGGCAGCTCGATCCCGCATACCATCGTCGGTCGCTTCGGCGCCGGCCGCGTGCTGCTCAAGCCGGCCTCGCCGGGTACCGGCGTCATCGCCGGCTCCGGCGTGCGGGCCGTGCTCGAGGTGGCGGGCGTGCAGAACGTGCTGACGAAGTGCCTGGGCAGCCGCAATCCGCACAACCTCGTCAAGGCGACGGTGAACGCGCTGCAGTGCCTGCGGCGGCCCTCCGAGATCGCGGCGATGCGGGGCATCAGCCTGGACGAGCTGTTCGGTCGTCGGAGCGAGCCCAATGCCTAAGACGATCCGCATCCGCCAGATCAAGAGTGCCAGCGGGCACCGGAAGGACCAGGCTGCGACGCTGCAGGCGCTGGGCATCCACCGCCTGCACGAGATCATCGAGCACAACGACACGCCCCAGATCCGGGGCATGGTCTTCAAGGTCCGCCACCTCGTCGAAGTGGTGGAGGGTTGAGGGGGATGGCGATGATTCGCATCGGGACGATTCGCCCGGCCAGCGGGGCGACCAGGACCGGCAAGCGCCGCGGCAAGGGCGCCTCGACCGGTCTCGGGGGCACGGCGGGGCGTGGGCACAAGGGCCACAAGGCCCGGACCGGCGGAAAGATCCCCGCCTGGTTCGAGGGCGGCCAGATGCCGATCCAGCGGCGGCTGCCGAAGCGCGGGTTCAAGAACCCCGGCCGGGTCGAGTACCAGGTCGTGCAGGTGGGGCGGCTGGCGGCGGTGCCGGCGCAGACGCTGGTGGACCGTGCCTGGCTGGCCGGACGGAAGCTGGTGCGTGGCAACCGGCCGGTGAAGCTCCTGGCGGGAGGGAAGCTCGAGGTCGCGCTCACGGTGCGGGTGGATGCCGCGAGCGAAGCCGCTCGCCGTGCGGTCGAGGCCGCCGGCGGCACCGTGGAGACGCCCAAGCCGAAGGCCGAGGCCTAGGCGCGCCGAGGGGACATGATCGAGAAGCTTCGCAACATCTTCCAGGTCCCGGAGCTGAAGCGCCGGATCCTGTTCACGATGGTGATCGTGGCGATCTACCGGCTGGGCGAGCACCTGCCCACGCCGGGCGTGAACGTGGCTGCCCTGCGGGCGGCCTTCGACAGCGGGGGCGGGGCCGGCGGCATCTTCGGTCTCTACGACCTGTTCGTGGGCGGTGCCTTCTCCCAGGCGATGATCTTCGCCCTGGGCATCATGCCGTACATCTCCGCCTCGATCATCCTCCAGCTCCTCGGTGCGGTGGTTCCGTACTACGAGAAGCTGCGCAAGGAGGGTGAGGAGGGGCAGAAGAAGATCACGCAGCACACGCGCTACGGCACGGTGCTGCTCTCGGTCCTGCAGTCGTTCGGCTACGCCATGTTCCTGCAGAACGGGCTGGGCCACGGCATCGTGCAGCACCCGGGGCCGCTGTTCGTCTTCTCGACCATCGTCACCCAGACCACCGGCACCATCCTGGTCATGTGGCTGGGCGAGAAGATCACCGAGCACGGCATCGGCAACGGCATCTCGCTGATCATCTTCATCAACATCATCGGGCGCGTGCCCAACACCCTGCGCCAGGCGATCCAGAACCTGCAGGGCGGCCAGAACTGGCTGATCTACCTGGTCATCCTCGACGGCATGGTCGCCGTGGTCGCGGCCGTGATCCTCATGACCCAGGCGGTGCGGAAGATCCCGGTGCAGTACGCCAAGCGGATCGTCGGCCGTCGCATGTACGGCGGGGCCAACACGCACATCCCGCTCCGCGTCAACACCGCGGGCGTGATCCCGATCATCTTCGCCTCGAGCCTGATGATCTTCCCGAACTTCCTGGCCGGCCTGTTCAAGTGGACGGTCGTCCAGCAGGTCTTCAGCCCGATGGGCTGGCTCTACAACATCCTGTACGGGGCGATCATCGTCTTCTTCACCTACTTCTACACCGCCGTCG
>CAYNPF010000371.1:0-2495 GCA_964398895.1 uncultured bacterium | reverse complement strand
CCCACGACATACGCTTGGCGCCCTTCGATGCACGGTTGCCGCGGTTCGATATGCGCTGAGCCTCATCGAAGCAGACCCAGTTGAACTTCTTGTACTTGCACAGCTTGGCCACAAGCTTGACAAAGTCCTCATAGTGGATCAACAGCACCTTCGGGAACGGGAGCTTCTTGAACTCCTCCCAGCGCACCGGCAGATGGGTCACGGTGGCGCGGGAGGGGGCCTGGCGGATCTCGGGCGGCAGGTGTTGCAGCTCGATGCGTCCGCCGTCGCAGAGGATCGCCATGCGCTCCACGATGTTCCGCAACTCGCGCACGTTGCCCGGCCAGCAGTAGCTCTCCATCTGGAGCATGGCCTCGGCCGAGAAGTCCCGCACGTCCACGTCGTGCTTGCGGCAGAAGCGCTCGAGGAAGTACATGGCCAGGACCGGGATGTCGCCGTGCCGCTCCCGCAGCGGGGGCAGGAAGACCGGTACCACGTTGAGACGGTAGTAGAGGTCCTCGCGGAACGACCCGGCCCGCACCAGCTCCATCAGGTCGCGGTTGGTCGCAGTGATCAGGCGGATGTCAATGGTCCGCTCCGCCGTGTCGCCCACCTTGCGGACCTGCTTGGTCTCCAGCACGCGGAGCAGCTTGCCCTGGGTCTCCAGGCTGAGATTGGCCAGCTCGTCGAGGAAGAGGGTTCCCTTCTGGGCCGCCTCGAACAGCCCCTGCTTGGTGGCGATGGCGCCTGAGAAGGAGCCCTTCACATGGCCGAAGAGCTCGCTCTCCAGCAGCGTGGGCGCCAGCGCGCTGCAGTCGCAGGCCATGAGGGGGAAGTCCCGGCGGCGGCTGAGCCGGTGGATCGCCTGCACCACCATCTCCTTGCCCGTGCCGCTCTCGCCGGTGATGAGCACGGTGCTGTCGGTCGGCGCGACCCGCTGGATGAGCGAGTAGACCCGCTCCATGAGCCGGCTCTCGCCGATGATCCCCTCGAAGCCGCGGTGGACCTCCAGCTCGCGTCGCAGGGCGGCGTTCTCGCGGATGAGCAGCGACTGCTGCCGGACCTTCTCGAGGATGGTCTTGAGCTGGGGGGGCGAGAAGGGTTTGGTGAGGTAGTCGGCGGCGCCCTGCTTCATGGCCTCCACGGCCGATTCCACCGTGGAGTAGCCGGTGATGATCACCACCTCGCAGGGGACTCCGGCCTGCTTGACCTCGCGGAGCACGTCGAGTCCGCCGAGTCCCGGCATCTGCAGATCGAGGAAGAGCACGTCGAAGTCACCCGACAGGGCGGCCCGCAGGCCCGCCTGGGGGTCGGTGTGGGTCTCGACCTCGTAGCCGTCGGGCGTCAGGGTGCGGCGGATGCTCGTGCCGACGACCGCCTCGTCGTCAATCACCAGGACGCGCTGCCGGACGCCCGGCAACGGCTGCTCCGCGGGTGCGCGATTCGTCATGTGCGGATCCCCCACCTTCCGGGACTCAGAGCACCCGGCCGCTGGCCGGGGGCAGCGTGATGCGGAACGTGCTCCCCCTGCCCTCCTCGGTCTCCACCTCCAGAGTGCCGCCGTGCTGCTCGACGATCCCGAGACACACGGCCAGCCCGAGCCCCGTCCCCTTGCCCACCGGCTTGGTCGTGAAGAACGGCTCGAACAGGCGGTCGAGGTGCTCGCGCTTGATCCCGCAGCCGGTGTCGCTGACCTCGAGGACGACCCCGGCCTCGAGGCCGGAGGTCCGGATGGTGATCGTTCCCCCCTCGGGCATGGCCTCGCAGGCGTTCAGCGACAGGTTGAGCAGGACCTGCTGGAGCTGGTCAATGTTGCCGTCCACCTCGGGCAGGTCCGGGGCGAGCGCCTCGTCGAAGCGGATCCGGTCGAATCCCTTCTGGTTCCGGATCAGGCGGACCACCCGGCCGACCACCTCGTTGATGCTCAGCCGTTCCTTGATCGCCGCCCGCTCGCGGGCGAAGTCGAGCAGGTTGCGGACGATCTCCGACGCCCGGGTCGTCTCGTGGATGATGAGGTCCAGGTCCTGCCGGTCCTCCTCGTCCATCTTCGGCTTGTCGCGCAGGAGATGGGCGAAGGTGAGGACCCCGGTGAGCGGGTTGTTGATCTCGTGGGCGACCCCGGCGGCCAGGCGACCGACCGAGGCCAGCTTCTCGCTCCGGCCGATCTGCTGGCGCGTGGCGTCCTCGAGCTGCTTCTCCCGCTCGGCCACGGCGGCGGCCATGCCGTCGATCGCCTGGCACAGCACGCCCATCTCGCCCGGGGGCCGGATCCCGGTTCGCGACGTGAGGTCCCCGTCGATCACGCGCTGCGCCATGGCCACGACGCGGGCGATGGGTTGCAGCACGTGCGCGGTGAGGAAGAACACCAGCAGGATGCAGGCGATCGTGGCCAGCAGGGTCGCCAGCAGGACCACCGCGGTCACGGCCCGCTGCTGCCGGGCGAACGGCGCGCGCAGCAGGCCGACGTACAGGGCGCCGATGACCTCGCCCCGGGGGGCACGGATCGGCTCGTAGGC
>CAYNPF010000370.1:0-2504 GCA_964398895.1 uncultured bacterium | reverse complement strand
AGCGTCCCCAGCCGGGCGATGGCCAGGGTGAAGCCGAAGGCGAAGGCAAGCTCCTTGCCCTTGAACCAGCGCGCCAGGATGGCGCTCTGCGCCACCACCAGCGACTCGCTGCCGGCGCCGAAGACGAGACGGCCGACGCCCGCCATCACCACGTTCTGCGCGAAGGCCACGATGCACGCCCCGATCACCACGAGCCCCGAGAACACCAGGCTGGCGCGTCGCGTGCCGATGCGGTCGATCAGCATGCCGCCGAGGAAGACCACGACGATGGCGGCCACCGAGTAGAGGGTGTAGAGCCCGCCGATGGCCTGGCGGTTGGTGTGCCAAGCCCGGAGCAGGGTGTCCACCAGCGCGCCGATCGAGTCGTAGGCGAAGTAGCTGCCGAAGGTGAGGATGCCGGCCAGGATCAGCACCACCCAGCGGTACAGCGCCCGCGAGGGGTGGAAGGGTCCGGGTGCGGCGACTGCCAGCGTCTGCTCTGCGGTCACGCGTCCTCCTCGAGCCCGGCCGGCGGCCTAGGCCTTGGTCTTGAAGTCCTTCCCCACCCAGTTCTTCGCCAGCACCAGCATCACGAACGAGCCCATGGCGATCACGCCGAAGATGAGCCACATCGGCTGGGTGTTCACCGGATGCCCGACCGCGGCCTGCAGCGCCGTGGCCCGCGCGCTGTCCGGCGCCGGGCAGTAGCGGTCCATCATGTAGCCGGAGTAGAGCAGCGGCACCAGCACCTTGGTCAGGAACCAGGGGAGCTGCGCCACGCCCATGTACTCGCCGGTGCGCCCCTCGGGGGCGATCTCCGCCGCGTACTGCAGGAAGCGCGGCGACCACATGGCCTCGCCCACCGTCATCAGGATCAGGTAGAGGTAGAGCGTCCACCAGTAGGGACCGATCGCCAGCAGGAAGGCCGGGGCCGCCATCACGAACGTGCCCCAGATCATCATGTTGTAGACCTTCCGCTTGAGTGTCAGCGCCGCGATCACCGGGGTGAGGATGAAGATCAGGATCGGGTTGAAGTTCGAGGCGACCTCGAAGTAGCGACCCACCCAGCCGGTGTAGGCGCGGTTGATGTACTCGGGCAGGACCAGCCAGTTGTAGGTGAAAAGGGTCTGCACCGGGATCAGGGCGAAGATGAAGAAGAAGAACTTGGGGTCGGCCAGCGGGTGACGGGCGAGGAAGCGGCCGGTGGCGGGGATCAGGGCCAGCACGATCCACACCAGCGCCACCAGCACGGCCAGCGCCAGGTTGAGCGGCAGACCCGCCAGCGCCGGGCTCGCCGGCACCTTCCACCACAGCGCCGCGGCGAACGCGACGACCAGGAGCCACATCTGCACCGGCGGCATCGTCCCGCTCACGCCCTTCGCCGGAGCCTCGGCCGACTTCTCCTCCCCGGGCTTCGCGGCGGCCGCCTGCTCGCGCGCGGTGTCCTCCTTCGCCCGGGCGATGGCCTTCTGCACCGTGCCCGAGGTGAGCAGCAGCACGGTCGAGACCAGGGCCACCACCGTGATGGCGACGTAGAACCAGAAGGTGCCGACGATGCCGACGTCGAGGCCGACGTTGTGACCGCCCACCGTGGCGTGATCGCGGATCAGGAACGCGAAGGTCGGGAACCAGCCGCCCAGGTTCATGAGCGCGTAGAGCATCGCGTACGCCATGCCCGAGGTGGTCGGGCTGGTGAACTGGCGAACCGCCGCGTAGGCCGCCGGCTGGTACATGCCGTAGCCGATCACCACGATGACGATGCCGAGCATGGTGGCGAGGTGGAGCGGCGACCACAGGCCGGCGGGCAGGTGCAGGAGACTCGGCGCCCCGGCGATGATCACGCGACCGATCACCAGCAGGACGAACGACCAGATCAGGGCCCGGCGCACGCCCACCTTGTCGGGAACGAAGCCGAGGAACAGCATGGCGATGGTGATGCCGCCGGTGAGCACGGCCACCATGTTGTGGGCATAGGTGTCGGGACTGGCGATGCCGGCGAACACCTGCTGCGAGAAGTAGATCGCCAGGTAGCCCAGCACGCCGAAGTAGGCCAGGCCCTCGAGCATGTAGCCGAGGTTCACGCCCCACAGCGCCCGCGGAGCGTGCCAGACGTCCACGAACGGTTGCGTGATCTCGTTCCAGGGATTCGGCTTCGCCGGCGTGGCCCCGGTCCCCGTCTCCTGCTGCTCGTCGCTCATGGGTTCTCCCCTCGGACTGCGGCCTGCGCGGACATCGGTTCGGCGCGTAGCGCGAGCCTATTACGGACCAAGAGCCACCCGCGGTCAAGGCGCTCCCGCCGGACGCAGCGGCGCCGCCGCCCCCCGCCGGCCGGCCCGCCCCGACGGGCACGCGGGTCGAGGATGTCGTAGACTCGCGCGGTTCGTGCTTCCGCCGCCACGGGCGGCCTCCGATCGCCACCGCATCCTCGGGAGAGCGTGATGAAGAAGTCGTCCCAGGGCATCCACACCCGCCTCGTCCATGCCGGTTTCCACGGTGACCCCTCGGGGGCCGTGACCGTGCCGATC
>CAYNPF010000369.1:0-2531 GCA_964398895.1 uncultured bacterium | reverse complement strand
GCCGGCGTGGTGCGCGAGGCCGTGGCCCGCGAATTCGAGGGGCAGGGCGTGCGCGTGATCGCGCGCTCCGGCCCCTTCCCCGGCGCGCCGGTGGTGGTCCGCGCCGGCAACCCACACCCCGCCATCGCCGAGATGCAGCGGCTGCTGCTGGCGCTGGATCCCCGGCGGCCGGCCGACGCCGCCCGCATGCGCGACTGGGCCCGCGAGTTCGACCACGGCTTCGTGGCCGTGGACGCCGGCACCTACCAGTCGGTGGTGCGCGCCCAGCGCGGACGGGGCGAACCCTGATGCGCCGCGTCCTGCCCGCGCGCAGCCTGCGCGCCCGCATCCTGCTGACCACCGCGGGGGCGGTCACCCTGGTGATGATGGCCATCTCCTGGGGCGTGCTCGCCCAGTGGCGGCAGACGGTGCTGGCCAAGGAGCGCCAGGACGCCATCGCCGTCACCCGCGCCCTGTCGGTGACCGTGATCGAGACGCTGATCCTCGAGGGCAACGACCTCACGCAGTCCGAGGGCTTCCTCGACAACTACGTCGCCGGCTTCATGCGCCAGAACCCGCGTCTGCGCTACATCGCCATCGCCGGCCCCGGCGGCGAGAAGGTGGCCCGCAGCCTGCAGGGACCGTCGGAGTGGAGCGAGATCGTGCCGCCCGGCATCCTCGCCGAGCGCGAGCCGGTCACCTGGTTCCGCCGGCACGACGGGATCGGCTGGGTGCAGGAGACCTACTGCCCGCTGGTCACCGGCGGGAAGCGCTGGGGCGGCCTGCTGGTCGGCTTCGAGGCGGAGTCGGTCCGCCGCGAGATCGCCCGCGTCTTCCTCGCGCTGCTGGGGATGGTCGCCGCCATCACCGGCCTGACCCTGCTGCTGCTGTGGATCCTGCTCGGCCGGATGCTGCGCTCGCTGCGCGACCTGGTCGGCGCCATGGACTCGCTCGAGCTCGAGGGCGGCGAGCTGCCCGATCTGCCCAACCGCCAGGACGAGATCGGCGTCCTGTTCCGCCACTTCCGCCGCATGCGCCAGCGCCTGCAGCGCTCGCGCCAGGAGTTGATGAGCGCGCAGGAGCAGGTCTACCACGCCGAGCGGCTGGCGGCGATCGGCCGCCTCGCCTCCGGCGTGGCCCACGAGCTGAACAACCCGATCAACGGCGTGCGCAACTGCATCTACGCCATCCGGCACGATCCGGGGAACGCCGAGAAGCACGCCGCCTACCTGCAGATGATGGACCAGGGCATGGAGCAGGCCGCCTCGGTGATCACCAAGCTGCTCGGCTTCGCCCGCAAGCAGGAGCCGGCCCGCGCCCCGGTGTCGCTGAACACGGTGGTGCGCACGGTGGCGCGGCTGCTGGCCTTCGACGTCGAGCGCAAGGCGGTCACGCTCGAGTCCGACCTGCCCGAGGACCTGCCGGCGGTGGACGGCGACAGCCAGCTCCTGCAGGAGGTGATCATGAACCTGCTGCTCAACGCCATTGACGCGGTCGAGAGCGGCGGCCGCATCCGCGTCCGCACCCGGGCCGCGGCGGGCACGGTCAGCGTCGAGGTGGCCGACGACGGCCGGGGCATCGAGCCCGCCGACCGGCCGCACATCTTCGATCCCTTCTTCACCACCAAGCCGACCGGCCAGGGCACCGGCCTGGGCCTCTCCGTCAGCCTCGGCATCGTGCAGGCCCACGGCGGCAGCATCGCCGTGGCCAGCGAGCCGGGCGCCGGGGCGACCTTCACCGTCACGCTGCCGGCGGGCGGAGCCGCGTCATGAGGATCCTGCTGGTCGAGGACGAACCGATGACCCGGGTGGCGCTGGCCGACACGCTGACGCGCGAGGGGCACGAGGTCGTCGCCGCCGCCGACGGCGAGGCCGGGCTGGAGGCGATCGCCGCGCAGGAGTTCGACGTGGTGCTGACCGACCTGCGCCTGCCGCGCGCCGACGGGCTCGACCTGCTGCGCGCCGTGCAGGACCGCGGCGGCCGCAGCAAGGTGGTCATCATGACCGGCTTCGCCTCGACCGAGAGCGCGGTGCAGGCCCTGCGCCTCGGCGCCTACGACTACGTCACCAAGCCCTTCCAGCCCGACGAGATCCTCACCATCCTCGGCCACATCGGCCAGCTCCGCGCCGTGGTGCAGGAGAACCGCGAGCTGCGCGCGCGCATCCGCGACCTCGGCGAGGATCCCATCGTCGGCAACTCGCCGGCGATGCTCCGGCTCAAGCAGACCATCCGGGCCATCGCCCCCGGCGAGCACACGGTGCTGATCCAGGGCGCCAGCGGCACCGGCAAGGAGCTGGTGGCGCGCGCCATCCACCAACAGGGCGCGCGCAGCCAGGGCCCGTTCACCGCCATCAACTGCGCCGCCATCCCCGAGACGCTGCTGGAGAGCGAGCTGTTCGGCTACAGGAAGGGCGCCTTCACCGGCGCCGACCGCGACCACACCGGCTACTTCGAGCGGGCCCGCGGCGGCACGCTGTTCGTGGACGACATTGACGACATGCCCGCCTCGACACAGGTGAAGCTGCTGCGCGTCATCCAGGAGCGCGAGGTGC
>CAYNPF010000368.1:0-2555 GCA_964398895.1 uncultured bacterium | reverse complement strand
GTCCGCTCGTCGGCCTCGCGGGCGACCATGTGGACGAGCGCGGCGGCGCCGGAGAGACCCGAGGCGAGGAAGAGCGGGCCGAGCAGGGCGCTGTTCCACAGCGGCCGGGCGCCCATCGTGCTGAGCAGGACGCCGGTGTAGATGCCGAGCAGCACGCCCAGGCCGACGTTGAGACCGCCCACCAGACCCGTCGCGCCGGGGCGGGCGCCGAGAGCCTCCACGGTCCGGGCCAGCGCGGGCAGGGTGCGGCGCAGGAGCTCGGGGGGGCGCAGCAGCAGGTTGGCGATCAGCGCCGGGTAGACGAGCAGCAGGATCCACGCGCCCCACGACATCGGCGAGAGCGGCATGAACGTGGTGTAGAGGCGCCAGACGAAGCGCTGGTGCTCGAGGTCGAGGAACAGCGCGAGCATGCCGAGGCTGAGCAGGACGAGTCCGAGCCCGGGCAGCAGGTAGCAGACGCAGTCGCTGCGGCGACCGCGGCCGGTGAGCAGGGCGTGGCCGCTGAGGATCATCATCCCGGCCACCAGCCCGCCGAGGAAGAGATAGACCGGGATCTCCCAGCCCCAGACGTGGAGCGACGGATCCACCAGCGGATTGGCGCGCGTGCTGGTCAGCTCGGTGATCACGATCGCCTCAGGTGAGGAAGTGGACGCGGGGACCGGTGCCGGCCTCCGCGTGCAGGACGTGGCTGCGGCGCTCGCGCAGCAGGCGCGCGACCTCGCTCTCGGGGTCGTCGAGGTCGCCGAAGTGCAGGCAGTGCGTCGGGCACACCGCCACGCAGGCGGGGGACAGGGCGTCCCGCAGGCGGTGGACGCAGAACGTGCACTTGTCGGCGTAGCCCTGCGGGTGCACGTACCGCGCGTCGTAGGGGCAGGCGGCCAGGCAGGCCTTGCAGCCGATGCAGCGCTCCGGCGTGATCTGCACCAGTCGGCCGAACGGCTCGACGTGGCTCGCCCCGGTGGGGCAGCAGCTCACGCAGGGCGGCCGGTCGCAGTGGTTGCAGCGCTCGCTGCGGATCTCGAGCCGCGGCTGCGGCCACTTGCCGCGCACCTCGGTCGCGATCCAGTCGCGGCAGCGGCCCTCGGGCACGCCGTTCTCGGTCTTGCAGGCGACGACGCAGTCCATGCAGCCGACGCAGCGGGCGGTGTCCACCACCATGCCGTAGCGCGCCATGGTCAGGCCTCCGCCTCGAGCGTCACGAAGTTCACGCTCATGCCCGTGCCACCCATGATGGGATCCACGACGTAGCGGGTGGCCAGGCCGGCGTCGCTGGCGCCCCGCGCGGCCTCGCGGCCCAGCCCGCGTGCGGTGTGGCCGAAACCGTGCACGAGGTAGACGCAGTCGCCGCGCAGGCGGGGCGTGGCCTTGACCCGCACCGGGTTGCTCAGCACGCCGTCCTGGTTGCGCAGGCGCACCCGGTCGCCGCTCGCGAGCCCCAGGCGGCGGGCGACGTCGTCGTTCAGCCATACCTCGTTCTCCGGCATCATCTCGTGCAGGAGCGGGTTCGTCTGGGTGCGGCCGAAGGAGTGGACCGGGGCGCGCCCGTAGAGCAGGCGGAACGAGCCGTCGGGCGGCTCGGGCGTGGGCCGGTACTTCGGCACCGGGTCGTGCCCGGCGGCGCGGAGCTGGTTCGAGTAGAACTCGATCTTGCCCGACGGCGTCGGGAACTCCGCTGGCGCGCCCTCCTCGAAGTAGATCGGCGGGCGCGGCCCGCGCACGATGCCCTGCTGGCGCAGCAGCGCCAGACTGTAGCCGGCGGCGTGCAGGCGGTGCGCGAGGTACTCCTCGATGTGCCGCCACGGGTAGTAGGCGCCGAGGCCCAGCCGGACGGCCAGTTCGCGTGCGATCCACCAGTTCGGCTTCTGGTCGGCCGGGGCGGGCACGACCGGTTGGCGCAGGGCGATGAACGGGTCGCGGAACAGCTCGACGTTCAGGTCGTCGTAGCGCTCGAGGTAGATGGTCTCGGGCAGCACCACGTCGGCCCAGCCGGCGATCTCGCTGGGCAGCACGTCCACGACCACCAGCAGGTCGAGCGCCTGGATGGCGCGCAGCGTCGCGGCCTGGTCGGGCATCGCCTGCATCAGGTTCGTGGCGTAGACCATCCAGCCCTTGACCGGGTAGGGCTCCCCGGTGATGGTCGCCTCGCGCAGACCCTGGGTGACGGTCTCCTCGGCGAACGGGAAGGCGTCCGCCACGCGGTCGGCGCGACCCCGCTCCGGCTCGGGATAGGGTGGGTACGGGTAGGGCGGGACCGACATGCTGGACGGCGCATAGAAGCCGCCCCGGCGGCCCCAGGTCCCGAGCAGCGCGTTCAACAGCGCCACGGCGCGGCTACGCTGGGTGTCGTCGCCGTACCAGGTGACGTGCCGGCCCGGGTGCACCAGGCTGGCCGGGCGATGGCGGGCCATCTCGCGCGCCGTCTCGCGGATCACCTCGGGGGCGATCGTCGTCACCGGGTAGGCCCACTCCGGCGTGCAGGCGGCGATCTCGGCGGCGAAGGCCTCGAAGCCGTAGCCGTACTTCGCCACGTAGTCGTGGTCGTAGAGATCCTCGCG
>CAYNPF010000367.1:0-2557 GCA_964398895.1 uncultured bacterium | reverse complement strand
CCACTGGCGGGGCCCGACCTTCGTGGGCGAGTTCAACGGGCGCTTCTTCACCGGCACGGTGCGGATCGGCGGACGGACGCTCCCGTGGACGGCCGTGCGCTCGCCGCGCCTCGAGCGCCCCGCCCCGACGCGCTGGGGCGCGCCGGTCGTGCTCTTCGACGGCACCGACCTGTCGGCCTGGGCCCACCGCACGGCCGACTGCGGCCCCTGCTGGCTGGTCTCCGACGGCGTGCTGCGGGTGGCGCCGCCCTGCGACGACCTCGTCTCGCGCGAGCGCTTCACCGACTTCCGCCTGCACGCCGAGTTCCGCGTCCAGCCCGGCGGCGACAGCGGCATCTGGCTGCGCGGCCGCTACGAGATCCAGATCCGCGACGGCGTGGGCGCCGAGGCGCCCAGCGGCGTGACCGGCAGCATCTACCGCTTCCTCGCCCCGTCCAGCGATGCCTCCCGCCCGGTCCGCGAGTGGCAGGAGCTCGACGCCACGCTGGTTGGCCGGCACGTGACCGTGGCGCTCAACGGCACGACGATCATGGACGATCAGGAGATCCCGGGGATCACCGGCGGCGCGCTCGACAGCGACGAGGGCGCCCCCGGGCCGATCGTGCTGCAGGGCACGGAGGGCGAGGTGTGGTTCCGCAATGTCGTCGTGACGCCGGCGCGCTGAGCCTGCGGGCGGCGCCGGCGCACGACCACCCGGGCGGACGGGCGCCGACGGCCACGCCTCAGCCCCTCGCGCCGGCCCGGTAGAAGCGGACCTGCACCGGCTCGAGCGTCGCCAACCCTTCACCGATCGCCGCGTCCACCAGGGGCAGGAACGCCTCGATGTGCTCGCGCGTGTCCACGATCTCCACCACGATCGGCAGGTCCTCGGACAGGCGCAGGATCTTCGCCGTATGCACCCGGCTGTGCGCGCCGAAGCCCTCGATCCCGCGCAGCACCGTGGCCCCGGCCAGGCCGCACTCGCGGGCCTTCAGCACCAGCCACTCGTACAGCGGCCGACCGTCGTGTCGGTCGCTCTCGCCGATGAAGACACGCAGCAGGTGCCCTTCCTCCGGCAGCCTCATCTCAACCTCCCCAGGCCCAACGAGCCACGACACTGCCGCCCCAGACCGCCCCCAGACCGCCGCCGAGCTGCAGGCCCGCCGACAGCGCCGCGGCACCGAACTGCCCGTCGCGCAACAGTTGGAATGTCTCATAGCCGAAGCTCGAGAACGTGGTGAAGCCCCCGAGCAGGCCGGCGAGCGCGAACGCCCGCGTCGTCCCGCTCAGCACTCCCCGCGTCTCGGCGAGGCTCGCCAGCAGCCCCATCAGCAGGCAGCCCACGACGTTCACCAGCAGCGTCTCCAGCGGAAAGGTCCAGCCGCCCTTCCAGCGACCGACCAGCCCGCCCAGGGCATAGCGCGCCATCGAGCCCAGGCCACCACCCAACCCGACCAGCAGCACCCTTTCCACGGCTCCTCCTCGGTGGAACGAAAAAGACCCCTGCCATGCTGGCAGGAGTCATCAGCCCGAACGGGCGGTTTCCGGCGAACTCCATCGCCGCTCGCAAGTCGTCATCGTCTTCGGCGCCGCGGCGCGCACGAGGCGCACCCCCCGCACCGGCCCACCTCCCGTCGCCCGCGGGCAGGCAACAGCTCCCGGTCCTCCCCCGCCCGCTCCCCCGCCGCGTCGGAGCCGAAGGGGCTCAGGCGCTCCACATGGAGGCGTGATAGGAGGCGTCGGGCACGGTGAAGCGCACCAGGTCCGCGGCCGGCAGGCTCTCGACCGGTTCGCCGCCCTGCATGAGCTGCACGAGCAGGTCCACGCTGTCGCCCGCCTGGAAGCCGAGGCTGGCGAACGGCAGGCCCAGCTCGACCACGCTGCCGAGCCGGCACTCGCCGCCCGGCATGGAGACCAGCACGCCGTCCTCGCCGCGGCAGACGATCGGCCGCGCCCCCGGCTCGAGCCCCTGGATGAGCACCCGCACCGGCCGCGGCGCGAGGAAGTCGAGCAGGAGGTCGAAGTCCGGGCCCGGCGGCTCGTGGGCGACGAAGTCGAGGCGCAGGTAGAAGGTCTCGGCGTCGTAGCCGAAGTAGAGGTCCTTGCCCATGCCGGCGTCGCGGTGCATGGAGCCACCGCCGGCGCCGAGCGAGTGCCGGCCCGCGGCGTACCACTCGTAGAAGTGCGTCGGCCGCCCGTCGATCGAGGGTCGCACGAAGCCGAGCGGCTGCGAGGCCAGGTCGGGCCGGCGCGTGAAGCGCGCCACCGCCACCTGCAGCCAGCTCGGCGCCGACAGACCGGCGCGCTCGTAGACCGCCTGCAGGTGCTCGCGGAACAGGCGGTCGAAGACGCCCTTGTCGGTGGTGTAGTGGTCCTCGCCGAACCACCAGAACCAATCCGAGCCCTCGGCGGCGGACAGCGCCTCCCAGGCCGCCGGGCAGTTCTCCGGGGTCTTCTTCGCCTCGATCAGCGCCCGCCGCGCCCGCGCCAGCAGCTCCCAGGCCCGGTTCTTCTCGGGATGCCCGATCCAGATGTGGAAGTCGGCGTCAATCCACGAGCCCGAGTGCAGCCCGGTCAG
>CAYNPF010000366.1:0-2557 GCA_964398895.1 uncultured bacterium | reverse complement strand
CTGCCGGACTTCGGGAGTGGACATCGAGCGCATCGGAGGATCCCTGTGTCTTCCGCGCGGACAGCGTCCGGTCCTCGCAGGACCGACGCCGGAGCCGATCCGGTTATCGGCCGGCCCGGCGGGCGACATGACCGGAACCTGCCCGCCGCTCCCGCGTCCCCCGCGAACGCCCCGGGCGAGCTCGACCGGTAAGGCATTGTCGGAGCATCCGTTGGCGACACCGTTCCCGGGCCACGGGCGCGGCCACGGCCCATTTCGGTCGCGCCCCCCGATGGCGCTAGTATGCGGGCGCGCAGGCACGCGCGGCCCCGCCCCGGGCCGCCGGACGATCGCGACCCGATCCACCCGGACTCCCATGCACGAGCTGAACCTCGCCACCGAGATCCACCGCACCTGCCGCGCCACCATCGCGGCGCGCGGCGGCGGCCGCCTGGACTCCGTGCGCGTGGCGCTCGGCGAGCTGTCGGCCGTCGAGCCCGAGCTGCTCCGCTACGCCTGGCAGGCGGTGGTCGCCGACGGCGGCGACGCCGGAGCCACGATCGAGATCGAGTGGCACGCGGCGCGCCAGGTCTGCGACGCCTGCGGCGGACCGAAGCCGCACGAGCCGGGCGACTGGCTGCGGCTCTGCCCGGACTGCGGCCGGCCCCTGCGCATCGAGGGCGGCAACGAGCTGGACGTGGTGGACCTGACCTACACGCCCGAGGAAGAGGAGGCGACGAAGTGACCCAGGTGGACGTAAGGCAGAAGATCCTGGCCGACAACGCGGCGGCGGCCGCGGCGCTGCGCGGGCGGTTCGCGGACTCGCGCACGCTGGTGATGAACCTGATCTCCTCGCCGGGCTCGGGCAAGACCACCTTGCTCGAGGCCACCGTGCGCGCCCTCGGCGGCCGGCTGCGCCTCGGCGCCATCGAGGGCGACATCGCCACCGAGCGCGACGCCGATCGCCTGCGCCGGCTGGGCATCCCGGCGCACCAGATCCTCACCAACGGCGGCTGCCACCTCGACGCGCGGCAGGTGCGCGGCGCCCTCGAGCAGCACGACCTCGGCCCGCTCGACGTGCTGTTCATCGAGAACGTCGGCAACCTCGTCTGCCCGACCGCCTACGACCTGGGCGAGGACTTCAAGGTGGCGCTGCTCTCGGTCACCGAGGGCGAGGACAAGCCCTTTAAGTACCCGGGCATCGTCGCCGCCGCCGAGGTCACCGTGGTGACCAAGGCCGACCTGCTGCCCTACGTGCCCTTCCAGCTCGAGGAGGTGCGCACGCAGGTCGCCGCCCTGCGCCCGGACGGCCGCCTGCTCGTGACCTCGTCCACCGCCGGGCAGGGCATCGCCGAGTGGTGCGCGCTGGTCGAGGAGCGGCTGGCCCACAAGCGCTCGCGCGCGAGCTGAGCGCGGCGTGGGCGCGGCGGTGAACCGCATCCGGCTGCTGACCTCGGGCCCGCCCGCCGGGGCGCTGGCGCGCCGCTTCCCTCCCGCCTGCGCGCAGGTCGCGCCGCTGCCGGCCTGGGAGAGCGACGGCGCGGACGGCCTGCGGCTCGTGCTGCCGCTGGCGGGCGACTTCCTCGCCGGCGCCGAGCGGCTCGTGCCGAGCCTCTCGAGCCTCGTCGCCTCCGACTACGCCTTCCGCTTCGGCCTGCGCGCGCGGTCCGGGGGCACGATGAGTCCCTGGATGCGACTCACCCGCATCGGACGCGCGCCCGCCGACGCCGGATCCATGCCCGCCGACGTGACCGACGCGGGGGCCGCGATCGGCGCGGACGTGGACACATTCCGGCTGCGGACCCCGCTGGCCGGCGCCGAGTTGGAGATCCGCGTGTGGACGGCCGCGCCCGACGAGTTCCGCCGCGCGCCGTGCCTGCTGGCCCTGTCGGTCGCCGGCGGCGAGGCGGCGCCCACGATGTCCGCCCCCGGCGCCGACGTCGGTCCTCTGCCCGTGCCGGCGCTGTCGCAGATGGGCGAGGCCGACGCGATCCGCATGCGCATCTGCTCGCCCACCAGCGTGGCCATGGTGCTGGGCTCCCTCGGCATGCCCGTCACCGTTGCCGCGATGGCCGCCGCCGCCCATTGCCCGGCGCACGATCGCTACGGCGTCTGGCCCGCCAACGTCTGGGCCGCCTCGCGCCGCGGCGCGCTGGGTGCCGTGGTGAGCCTGGACCGCTGGGACTGCGCGCGGGCGCTGCTGGCCGGCGGCCTGCCGCTGGTGATCTCCGAGGCCCACGGCCCCGGCGCGCTGCCCGGCTCGCCCCTGCCCGAGACCGACGGGCACCTGCTGGTCCTGCGCGGATTGCGCGGGGAGCGGGCGCTGGTCAACGATCCGGCCGCGCCGTCGCCCGACGCCGTGCCCATGGAGTACGAGATCGCCGCATTCGTCCGGGCCTGGCTCGGGCACGGCGGCATCGCCTACGTGTTCGTCGCACCGGAGGGGAGGCACTGAATGGGTTCCTCGTCGCGCTCGCGTCGTGCCTGGACGTGGGCCGCACTGCTCGTCGTCACGCTGGCCGCCACCGTGGCGGCGCAGACGCCGCCACCCGCGGAGCAACCGTCGCCGGGCCACGGC
>CAYNPF010000365.1:0-2569 GCA_964398895.1 uncultured bacterium | reverse complement strand
GTAGGGCCGCGCCAGCGGCAGGGCGGCGAGCAGCTCGAGCGCCGCCCACACCACCGCGATCGCCTCGATCCGCGCCCAGAAGGCGAGCGTGGGCGGCGGCACCGCCATGGCCTCGCCGGCCACGCCCAGCGTGGTGCCGATGGCCGCGGCCAGCCACAGCGCGGTGGCCGGGCGGCGCAGCCAGCTCCAGCGCTGGACCTGCAGCGCCGCATCCTCGGCGGTCCGCGCCCACCACCAGAACGCCGCCGCCAGCGCCTCGAGACCGAGGGCCGGCGCGAAGCGCGTGGGCAGCACGAGCAGGACGATCCCGCCGGCGCACAGCAGTCCGCCGACCGAACGGGTGACCGCGCGCAGCCGGCTCAACGCGTCCATGGCTCAGTCGTGCAGGTCGTGGGCATCGCCCACCCAGGACGAACCGGCGACCTCGGCGCGCACGCGCCCGACGCGGAGCACGAGCACGCCGGCGAGGGCGGTCACCAGCAGCGGCAGCACGACCGGGGCTGTCCGGCCCACCACCGCGGCGCGCACCGCGCCGTCGAGGAGCTGCAGGCCGAGGCCCATCGCGGCGAAGGCGGTGACGGCGCGCACCGCGTGGCGGCGCAGCATGAGGTGGACGAGCCCGAGCACCGCGAGCAGCACGCCGGCCGAGACGCGCCGGGTCACCTCACCCTCGAGGTCGAGCCGGGCCACGCCCACGCCCACCAGCACCAGCAGCGCCAGCCCCAGGCCGAGACCGATGGCGCCGGACTCGAGCCCGCCCAGCCGCGCGCCGCGGCGGGCCGGACGCGACGAGGACAGGCCCGCCTGCCAGGCGACGGCGAGCCAGAGCAGGATCCAGCCGGCGGTGACCCAGCCGGGCACGGCCAGCTCGGGCAGGAAGGGCAGGCCGACGGCCACGCCCAGCGCCGCCAGGCGCGCGGCCTGGCGTCCGGGCACGAGCACGGCGAGGGCGACGAAGCCCGCCGGGAGCGCCGAACGCAGCAGATGGGACGGTCCCAGCCCCAGCCAGGCATCGAGGAAGTGCACCGTGTCCCCCCGTCGCGACCGGTCGCCCGGCCGAGGGTCAGCCCTGCGCGCCGAACCCGCTCTCGCCGCGCGCCACCGCCGCCAGGAAGTCCCCGGCGGAGCGGGCCTCGAGCATGTCGCGCCGGGCCGCATCGTCCTTGAGCAGGCGCGAGATGTTGGCGAGCAACCGCACGTGCGGCGTGGTGGCGTTCTCGGGCGAGACCAGCAGCACGAACAGGTGGGTGGGCTGGCCGTCCTCGGACTCGAAGTCCACGCCCTCGGGCGAGAGCCCGCAGGCGGCGGCCATGCGGTCCACCGAGCGGGCCTTGCCGTGCGGGATGGCCGCTCCGGGGAAGAGCCCGGTGGACATCATCGCCTCGCGCCGCAGCACGCGGTCGAGGATCTCGCCCTGGCTGGCGAATCCGTGGCTGGCCTCGAGCAGATCCACCAGCTCGACCAGCACCTCGCGCTTCGTGCGGCCCTTCAGCCGCAGCGAGACCGCGTTGGGGTTCAGCAGTTCGGAGAGCTTCATGACGCCTCGTGCTCCGGGACCGGACCCGGCGGATACCGGGGAGAGCACCGTATCGGCCGCACTCGCGGGGTGTCAAGCCGAATCCCCCCGACCGCCGCGGCCCCACCCAACCGCTTCGGCCTTGCCCCGGGCCCCGTCAGCGGCCTACTGTGGCGCGGCCAACCCGCGCGGCCTTCCGGGAGCCGCTCCATCCGACGTCGCCACGACAGGTTCGCATGTACTGGATCAGCAAGAGCATCCACCGGCTCTCGCGCTTCCGCCGCCAGGCAGCGGTGTTCGCGGCCGTGCTGGGACCGGGCTTCATCACCATGGTGGCCGACAACGACGCCGGCGGCATCTCCACCTACGCCGTGACCGGCTCGCACTACGGCTTCAGCCTGCTGTGGATCTTCATCCTGCTGGTGCCCATCGCCTACTACACGCAGGAGATGACGGTCCGGCTCGGCGCCGTCACCAAGCGCGGCCACGCCGAGGCCATCTTCGAGGGCTTCGGCCCGGTGTGGGGCTGGTTCTCGATCATTGACCTGGCCATCGTGAACTGGCTCACCCTGGTCACCGAGTACATCGGCATGATCGCGGCGGCGACGATCTTCGGCCTGCCGCCGTGGGTGACCTTCCTGGGCGTGACGGCGATCCTGTTCGCGGTGGTCCTGAGCGGGAAGTACTGGACCTTCGAGAAGCTCACGCTGTTCTTCTGCGTCTTCAACCTGGTCTACATCCCGGCCGCCCTGTGGGCGATGAACGCCCCGGGTGCGCCCGGCTGGGACAAGGTGCTGGACGGCTTCTGGCGCCCCGAGCTACCGGGCGGCTTCACCGCGACGGTGCTGTTCATGGTCCTCGCCAACGTCGGCACCACGATCACGCCCTGGCAGCTCTTCTTCCAGCAGTCGGCGGTGGTGGACAAGGGGCTCGACATCCACGACGTGCGCTTCGGCAAGTGGGACACGCTGGCCGGCGCCCTGCTCACCTGCGTGGTGGCCGCCTTCATCATCATCGTCACCGGCGCCGCGCTGCACTTCCATCACCCGCCCA
>CAYNPF010000364.1:0-2596 GCA_964398895.1 uncultured bacterium | reverse complement strand
CGCGTCGGCGTGCTCGACGCGTCGCCCGCCGGGGCCGAGTACTTCCGCTTTCCCGTCGTCGTCCTGACCGAGTCCTCCGTCCGCACTCCCCCAGGAGAGGCAGCCGATGAAGATCCTTAGCTGGTGCCTGGCCGCGTTCGTCGTTTCGCTCGTCCTCGCCGCGGGACCCGCCGCGGCGACGGAGGGCTCACGGCTCACCGGGCGCGTGGTGGACGCCGAGACGCTGGCGCCCGTCGCCGACGCGACGGTGGAGCTGGGCAGCGAGGCGGGCGGGCAGGGCTACTTCCGCGCCCGCACCGACGGCCGCGGCGGCTTCGCGCTCGAGCGCATCCCGGCCGGGCGCTGGTACGCGCTGACTGTCGGCGCGGAGGGCTACGCCGACTTCGTGCTGGGCTCGTGGCAGTTCCCCGAGACGCAGCGCAGCGTGGACGTGGTGATCCCGCTCGAGCGCGCCGGCGCCATCGAGGTGCGGCTGACCGGGCCCGACGGCCGCGCGCCGCTGGCCGGCGCGCAGGTCAGCGTGCGCAGCGAGCGCGACGCCGAGTGGTGGGACGGCTTCCGGCCGGCACCGGCGCCGGTCTTCACCGACGCGCAGGGCGTGGCCCGCTTCCGCGATCTGCCGCGCGGCGCCTGGACGGTGAGCGCCGAGGCGCCGGCCCGGCTGCCGTTCGAGGCGCGGCGCGTGAACGTGCGGCGCGGCGAGACGACGACGGTGAGCGGGCGGATGGCGCGTCCGGCGTCGCTGTCCGGCACGGTGCGGCTCGCCGACGGCACGCCGGTCGAGGGCGTGGCGGTGAGCACGCAGGGCAGCGCCGAGAACACCGGCCAGAGCGGCCCCGGCGGCGAGTTCACCGTCGCCGACCTGCCGCCCGGACGCTTCCACCTGCAGGTCGGGCACGAAGGCTTCGAGCCGCTGGCCGCGGCGGCGCCGATCGCGCTGCGGGAGGGCGAGACCCGCTCCGGCATCGCGCTCACCGTCACGCCGCGCCCGGGCGAGCTGGCCTTCGTGCTCGAACGCGAGGCCTTCGGTCTCGACCAGCCGGTCGAGGTCGGCGTGCGCTCGTACCGCGTCGGCCAGGTGGACTGCGCGCTCTACGAGATCCCGGCGGCGTTCCTGACCGATCCTGCGCGCGACTTCCGCGTCCTCACCGAGAGCCGCGACACCAGCGGCCTCGCCGCGGTGGCGCGCTGGAGCCAGGTGACGCCGGACGGGCCGCCGTGGAGCTGGCGCGAGGCCCGCATGACGTTGCCCGAGCCGATGCTGCCCGGGGCCTACCTGCTGGTCGGGCGCGCCGGCGCGCTGGAGCGGCGCACGGTGCTGTTCGTCACCGACCTGTCGCTGCTGGTCAAGCGCTCGCCGACGCAGTTGCTCGTCTCGGCCGCCTCGCTCAAGAGCGGCGCGCCGGTGACCGATGCGCGGATCTTCGTGCTGCCGGCGAGCGACGAGCTGCCGCCGGGGCAGCAGTGGAGCGCGGCGCTGCGCGCGCCGGCCGGCTCGCCGCAGGTCACCGATGCGCGCGGCCTGCTGCGGTTGCAACCGGCGCCGGCGGGGCAGCGGTTGCGCGTGGTGGCGATCAGCCAGGCCCACGGCCTCGCCGTGGCCGACGCGCTGCTCGCGCCGGCGGCCGCGTCGGGCGGCGACCGGCTCTTCCTCTACACCGACCGGCCCATCTACCGGCCCGGGCAGACGCTGTACTGGAAGGCCTTCGCCCGCCGCGCCGAGGGAGCCGGTTACGCGTTGCCGGCGCCGATCGCGGTCGTGGCCACGCTGGTCGGTCCGGACGGCGCCACCCTCGACGTGCCGCGGGCGCGGCTGTCGGAGGGGGGCTCCGCCGACGGTGCCGTGGTGCTGCCGGCCGACGCGCCGCTGGGCGAGTGGACGCTGACGGCGAGTGCCGGCCGCGCCCGCGCCTCGGCGACGGTGGCGGTGCAGGAGTATCGCAAGCCCGAGTTCCGCGTCGAGGTCACGCCCGACCGCGAGGTCTACGTCAACGGCGACGAGGTGCGCTTCCGCGTTGCCGCCACCTACTTCTTCGGCGCGCCGGTGTTCGGCGCGCGCGTGCGCTACAACCTGTTCGAGTCGCGGCTGGCCGGCGAATCGAACGGGGACTGGGAGGAGGGCGGCGAGGAGCAGGCTTACGGCCGCATGCTCAAGAGCGGCGAGGCGCGGACCGACGCCGACGGCCGCGTCGCGCTGCCGTTCACCCCGGCGCGGGCCACCTACGACCGGAGGTTGACGCTCGAGGTCGAGGTGCTCGACGCCGCCGGGCGCCAGGTCGCGGCCCGCGGCCGCGTGGTGGTGGGCCGCGGCGAGTTCGCAGTCGCCCTGCGCCCGCTGCGCCGCGTGCTGGCCACCGGCGAGGCGGTCGGGGTCGAGGTCACGACCCGCGACCACGCCGACCGCCCGGTGCGCGCCGCGGTGCGCGTCACGCTCGACCAGGACGCCTGGAACCCGATCGAGCGCCGCTACACGCGCTCGGTGCGCCCGCTGGCCGAGGCCATGGTGAACACCGACAGCCTGGGCCGCGGCTTCGTCAGCCTGTCGCCGGCGCCGGCGCGCTCGGGTCGGCTGGAGATCCGCGCCCGCGCCCAGGAC
>CAYNPF010000363.1:0-2621 GCA_964398895.1 uncultured bacterium | reverse complement strand
ATCCACGTGCCGCCGGACTTCCCCGAGAAGTACCGGACGGCGCTGGTGCGGGCGGCCGAGCAGTGCGCGGTGAAGAAGCACCTCGAGCACCCGCCGCGCTTCGAGGTCCGCACGGTGGTGGGGGACTGACCGGTGCACCCGGGCCGGCCGGGTGGTGGTCGGGAGGTGCGGCCGGTGCATTTCGTCTGCTGCCGCACCTGCGCCCGCTGCCTGGGTGCGGCCTGCCCGGCGGCGGTTCCCTTTTCCGCGACCGCCCCGTACAATGACCGGTTCGACGAGTCCCAGGGAACCCGCGGGAGAACGACCATGACCGAGCAGTTCCACCGGCCCGTCACCGTCCGGGAGGCGGTCGGCCTCGAGCGCCGTTACCGAAACCGCGCGGCCTACCTGGCCGGCGGCACCTGGCTGAACTCCAGCGACCACGACGATCCGCCGCAGCACGTCATCAGCCTGGCCGGGCTCGGACTCGACCGGGTGGTGGTGCGGCCGAGCCGCATCGAGATCGGCGCGCTGTGCACGCTGCAGCGCCTGCTCGACGATCGTCGGGTGCCGGCGCCGCTGCGCGCCGCGCTGGCCCAGGTGGTGAGCCGCAACACCCGCGAGATGGCCACGCTCGGCGGCGTGGTCGCCGCCGGCGAACCGCACAGCGACGTGATCCCGATGCTGCTGGCGCTCGAGGCGGTGCTGGTGCTGGCCGGAGCGGGACGCGCCCGCCGCATGTGCCTGGAGGAGTACGTCGGCACGCGGCCGGCGGGGCTGGTGACCACGATCCTGCTGCGGCGGCTCAAGGCGGGTCGCGTCGCGGCCTGCCGGGCGCTGCGCGTCTCGGCCAACGCCCGCTCGCTGGTGAGCGCGGCGGTCGCGGTCACGGTGCTGCGCGGGGTGCTGCGCGACCCGGTGGTGGCGCTGAGCGGCGTGGCCCGCACCCCGGTGCGGCTGGCGACGGTCGAGGCGGCGCTGCACGGCCGGCCGCTGCCCCCGCTCGACGAGGTGCAGGCGCTGGTGGCGCGCGCGGTGCGGGTGCGCGACTCGATCCTCGGCAGCGCGGCGTTCCGCCGCCACGAGGCGGGAGCGGCGGCGGCCTTGGCCCTCCGCGACGCGCTGGCGGGGAAGGGGGCGCGCTCATGAGGATCTCGGTCAAGATCAACGGCGTGTCGCGCAGCTTCGAGGTGCGCCCCGACGAGCGGGTGCGCAACCTGCTCCAGCGCGAGCACCTGCTCTCGGTGCGCAACGGCTGCGACGGTCAGGGCTCCTGCGGGGCCTGCACGATCCTGCTCGACGGCCGGGCGGTCAGCTCGTGCCTGCTGCTGGCGCCGCAGGTGGACGGTCACGAGATCCTCACCGTCGAGCACATGGCGAAGGAGCGCCGGCTCTCGGCGATCCAGACCGCCTTCCTCGACACCGGGGTGGTGCAGTGCGGCTACTGCACGCCGGCCTTCCTGCTGGCCACCGAGTCGCTGCTGGCGCGGCATCCCGAGCCGACCCGCGAGCAGGTGCGCGACGCCTTCTCCGGCCTGTTCTGCCGTTGCACCGGCTACGAGCAGATGTTCGGCGCGGTGGAGCTGGCGGCCAGGCGGCTGCGCGAGCCCGAGCGCGCGGCGGAGAAGGGCCAGGAGTTCCGCGCCGACCTGCGGCTGGTGGGCAAGCCGGCGAAGAAGGTGGACGGCGAGCGGCTGGTGCGGGCCGAGAAGGCGTTCGTCGAGGACATGATCACGCCCGATACCTGCCACCTCAAGCTGCTGGGCTCGCCGCACGCCCACGCCTACATCCGGCGCATGGACACCCGCCGGGCCGAGGCGATGCCGGGCGTGGTGGCGGTGCTCACCCACGAGAACACGCCCGACGTCTGGTACAACCAGGCGGGGCAGGGCTTCCCCGAGCCGTCGCCCTACGACCGGCGCATGTTCGGGCGCAAGCTGCTGCACATCGGCGATCGGGTCGCCGCGGTGGTGGCGGAATCCCCGGCGATCGCCGAGGCGGCGCTCGAGAAGATCCACGTCGAGTACGAGGTGCTGCCGCCGGTGCTGACCGTCGAGGCGGCGGCCGCGCCGGGGGCACCGATCCTGCACAACGCCGTGGTCGAGTACGTGAACGGTGCGCCGGCGGATCTCGACAACCGCGGCGCCGATCCGCGCGACGGCAAAGTGATCTATCAGTTCAGCATCCACGGCGATCCGCACCGCAACCTGGCCGCCAGCGTGGCCGACGGCATCGGCGACGTGGCGAAGGGCTTCGCCGCGGCCGACGTGACGATCGAGCGCGAGTACGAGACCTCGCTGGTGCAGTGCACGCCGCTCGAGCCGCACGTGGTGTTCACGCGCCTCGAGGGCGACCGCCTCGTCATCCACGCCTCGACCCAGGTGCCGTGGCACATCCGCCGCATCGTCGGCCGCGTGCTCGGCATCAACGAGAGCCGGATCCGCGTGATCAAGGAGCGGGTCGGCGGCGGCTTCGGCGCCAAGCAGGAGATGCTCACCGAGGATTTGGTGGCACTGGCGGTGCTGCGCCTCGGCGCACCGGTGCGCTACGAGTTCGCGCGCTCCGATCAGTTCACCGTGGCCCCGTGCCGGCACCCGTTCCGCGTCGATGTGACCGTGGCCGCCGATGCCCAGGGGCATCTC
>CAYNPF010000362.1:0-2625 GCA_964398895.1 uncultured bacterium | reverse complement strand
CAGAACCGCCGCAGACCACGGTCAGATCGCGGCCGCAGGCGCGGGCTCATGAATAGTCCCGGCTAGTCGCCGTTCATCGGCAGGCCGGACTCCTCGAGCGAGGCCACGACGTCGAGGTCCTCGTCCGCCACGAGGTCCCGCTCGAGCATCCAGGAGCCCACCAGGGCCACCATGGCGGCGTTGTCGGCGCAGAGCCGCAACGACGGCACCCGCAAGGGGATGCCACGCTCGCGGCAGCCCTCGGCCAGGCGCTCCCGCAGCTCCCGGTTGGCCGAGACCCCGCCCCCCACGGTGATCGCCCGGGCCCCGACGAGGTCCGCGGCCCGCAGCGTCTTCGCGACCAGCGTGTCCATCACCGCCGCCTGGAAGGAGGCGGCCATGTCGGCCACCGTGGACTCGGGCCAGGGAGGCGGCCCGAGGGCCGGGACGGCGAGTCCGACCGCCGTCTTGAGCCCGGAGAAGGAGAAGTCGAGGTCGGGCCGGTCGAGCATCGGCCGCGGGAAGGCATGGGCGCGGCGGTTGCCGGTGGCGGCGAGCCGGTCAATGACGGGGCCGCCGGGGAAGCCGAGGCCCAGCAGCTTGGCCACCTTGTCGTACGCCTCGCCGGCCGCGTCGTCGCGCGTGCTGCCCAGCCAGCGGTAGCGGCGCAGGCCGCGCACCTCCACCAGTTCGGTGTGGCCGCCCGAGACGACGAGGGCCACCGCCGGCAGCGGACTGTCGCCGTGTTCGAGCGTGGCGGCGTGCAGGTGCGCCTCGATGTGGTTCACGCCGACCACCGGGATCCCCAGCGCGGCGCCGTAGGCGCGCGCGAAGGCCACGCCGACCACCAGCGAGCCCACCAGCCCCGGCGCCCGCGTCACCGCGATGCCGGTCAGCTCCGCCGCGGCGATCCCCGCCTCGGCCAGCCCGCGCTCGACCAGCGGCGGCAGCAGCTCGAGATGCGCGCGCGAGGCCAGCTCGGGCACCACGCCGCCGTAGAGACGGTGCACGTCCTGGGCGGCGATGAGGTGCGAGCGCAACCTCCGGCCGTCCTCGAGCACGGCGACCGAGGTGTCGTCGCACGAGGTCTCGATGCCGAGGACGAGGCGGCCCGCGCTCACGCGCCCCCCTCCCGCGCCGGCGCCAGCGATTCCACCAGCCAGGCGAGGTAGGGCGGCGAGACCGCGTCCGCCGCCACCGCCACGCACTCCGGCGTCTCGTACGGGTGCAGCTCGCGCAGCCGCGCCTCGAGCCGCGGCCACAGCTCCCGCCGGGTCTTGAGCAGCACCACGACCTCGGCCTCGTCGGCCAGCTCGCCCCGCCAGCGGTACAGCGAGCGGGCGCCGGGCAGCAGCGTGCCGCAGGCCGCCAGCCGCTCCTCGACCAGCGTGCGGGCCACGCGCGCGGCGTCGGCCTCGTGGGCGAAGGTGGTGAACACCAGTTGCACGTCGGTCATGATCGCATCCTCAGGGCACACGCTCGTACCAGGTGCCGCGCCGGCTGGTGAAGACGACGCGGTAGCGCGCGGCCAGCAGCGCGGCGAGTGGTCCCGCCCGGGGCGAGGGTCCGGCGACGAGCGCAGCGTAGCGCCGTTCGACCAGGACGTGCACGGGCGGATCGGCGGCCAGCCGCGCCGCCAGCGCCGCCCAGCCGGCCGCGTCCAGCCACTCGGGGAACTCGGCGCCACGGAAGGCCGCCGCGGCGGGTCGGCGGGCAAGGAAGTAGACGAGCGGCTGCTCCAGCGAATAGATCGGCCCCGCCGGACGCCCCAGCGCGGAGAGGCGGGCGAGATCGTCGCCGATCTGCGCGTAGAGCGGACTGGTGTCCCGCTGGTAGGCGACGCGGTCGGCGGACGCCAGCGCGAAGCGGTGGCGCGCCAGCTCCACGCCCTTGCGGCCCGCGAAGCCCGCCAGTCCGATGAACAGGCAGGCGAGCCCCACCGCGGCCAGACGGCGGGCGGTGCGTGCCTCCGCACCCGGCGGGCCCAGGAGCGGGGCCAGCGCGGCGATCGCCGCGGCGGCGAGCAGTCCGAGCGGCGGCAGGAGGAGCAGTTGGTGGTAGGGCCAGCCCGACCAGCGTTGAGCGAGAATGAGGAGCATCCCCACGAGCAGCCAGGCCACGAATCCGATGCCGAGCGCATCGCGCCGGCGCCACGTCGCCACCAGCCCCGCCGTCGCCAGTCCCGCCACGGGCGCGAAGCGCAGCAGGAAGCGCTGCCCGCCCTCCAGCACACGCGCCATCTGGCCGCCGCCGGCGTGACGGAGCAGGAACGCGGGGTAGGTGAAGGTGGTCCAGAGCAGCGCGCGACCGAGGCCGAGGTGCACGTACCAGGTCGCGACGGCCGCCAGCGGCAGGAGGAGGCCGAGCGCCACGGGCAGGACCACGGCGGTCGCGGCCCGGGCGGCTCCGTGCCGGCGCCACGCGGCGAGCAGCGCCAGCAGCCAGAAGGTCCCCACCAGCGGCAGGAAGGCCAGCTTGAACAGGACGACGACCGCCCCGGCCAGCCCCGAGGCGAAGCCGCGCCAGGCGCGCGGCGCCTCGCCGGGGCCGTCGGTCGCGAACCAGAGCGTCAGGTAGAGCGGGAAGCCGACCAGGCCCTCGACCTGGGTGAGGTACACGTCCCGGGCGCCGGCGTAGTAGGCGCCG
>CAYNPF010000361.1:0-2654 GCA_964398895.1 uncultured bacterium | reverse complement strand
GCCGCACTCGTTCGTGCCGCGCGCCAGCAGCTCGATGTTCGCCGGGGGACTGCCCCGGTCGTCGCTGCCGTACGCCGACACGATCACGCCGTCCGCCGCCGTGCCGGGGATCGAGGTGTCCATCTCCCAGCCACTGGCCCCGCCCCCGTTGAGCCCCGTCGCGCCGATGATGCTCCCGTTCACCACCCCGGTGCCGGAGAAGAACCGGTGCGCGGCATCGAGCACCTGCATCGCGCCGTAGGTCGGGTAGCAGTCCGAGCGGTAGGCCACCCCGAGCACGGCGCGCTCGGGGCGCGGCGACTCGAGGTTGCGGTAGTAGGAGTAGCGTCGCGTCTCCCGCGTGCCGTCGTAGTAGACCGGGAAAAAGGTGAGGCGCCTGCCGTCCTCGGAGTACACGACCTTCTCGTACATGGCGTTGCCGCCGACGTAGAGCAGGGAGCCGCCCCCTTCGAGGTAGCCCTCGAGGTGGTCGCACATGCCGACCGACCAGTACTCCGGGTGCGTGTTCAGGATCAGGCCGCGGTAGCCCGACAGCCCGGGGATGCCCCGGTCCAGGTCGAGGTCGGAGTAGACGTCGTAGCGGTACCCGCTGTTCGTGAGCCAGTCGAGCACCCACAACTCCGCCCGTGCCGTGTGGTTCGTGCCCGAGCCGTTGGCGTGGATGTAGGGGTTGGGCCGCAGGAAGCCGATCTCGTGGCCGGGCGGGTTCGTGTACTTCCCGCGCCCGCCCCAGTCGTTGTACGCGCTCCAGGTATTCGTGTTCGAGAGCACGGCGAAGTCCCCGCGCGCCGCGGGATCCGGCTTCACCACGAACGACATCCGGAAGCTCGTCAGCCCCGGGGAGGACAACTCCGCGCCGTAGATGCCCGAGGTCCAGTCACCCGGAACGACGAAGGTGAAGCTGGGGGACCAGTCGCAGCCCTTCCAGGCGGAATCCGGCGCCGCCTGCACCTGCGCCGGCAGGCCGGACAGCGTGGCCAGCGTCGTGCCCACGTTGCCGTCGTTCACGCGGTGATAGCGCACGAAGGCACACTGGTAGGCCGCGGTGCTGGAGACGTAGAAGGTCAGCGTATCGCCCGGCGCGACCGAGAGCGGCCAGTAGTAGCCCTCGAGCGCGGCCGCCGCGGCGTCGCCGGCGACACAGCCCAGGCACAACGCCAGCAACAGGGCGGAGAGACGGATGTGGCGGGAACGGTCCATACGGGGCCTCGCGATCCTCCGGCCGGGCGTGGGGCACCCGACGCTCCACGACGGCCGAACGAGCGCGAGCGTACCGCGCCCCGCCGCCCACGGGAACCCCCGTGCGGCTCCTCCCGCGCCCTCCGCCCGCACGTCCTCGCCGGCTCCGGCGGGTGCGCGCCCGCCCCGGGACTACCTCAGCCCGGAGGCGATGCTGCGCGCGGCACTGGCGTGGGCGAGCACCTCCGGCAGCACGCTCTCGATACCGTGGATGACGAACTGGACCGCGACGGTCGCCAGGATCAGACCCATCAGGCGCGTCGTGATGTTGAGCCCCGAGGCCCCCAGCAGCCGCCCGATGCGGGCGGCATGCCGCATCATCAGCCACACGGTGGCGATGGCGATGACGATGGCGGCGAGCAGCACGATCATGCTCGGCACCCCCTTCGCCTCGCCCGCCAACACCATCACCGTCGTGATCGCCCCCGGACCGGAGACCATCGGGATCGCCAGCGGCACGACGGCGACATCCTCGCGCTGCATCGCCTCCGCCAGTTCCTCCGGCGTCTGCTTGGTCCGCGCCGGCTGCGCGTGGAGCATCCCCAACGCCACGCTGAAGAGGATGATCCCGCCGGCGATCTGGAACGCCCCGATGGTGATCGAGAAGACCCGGAAGAGGACCGAGCCGAACACGGCGAAGCACAGCAGGACCGTGAAGGCCACCAGGGACGTCTTGCGGGCGGCCCGGCGCCGGGCCGCCGGCGGATAGGCCCCCGTGAGGGTGAGGAACACCGAGGTGACCACCAGGGGGTTGATGATCACCAGCAGCGATGGAATCGCCACGACGGCGAAGGAGAGCACCTCGCGCATGCGCGAGGTCTACGGCAACGCCCCCCGGACCGTCAAGCGGCGCCGCCACGAGTCGGGCCGCCGCGCCCGGCCTGCGCGATCCCGGCGGGCGGGAGTATGATGCCGCCGACCGTCACGGGGCGGACGCGTCCGCCGGGAGCCAGGATGGAGTACAAGGACTACTACGCGATCCTCGGGGTGGCGCGCGACGCCGGCGCGGAGGACATCAAGCGCGCCTACCGCCGCCAGGCGCGCAAGCACCACCCCGACGTGGACAAGAGCGCCGGGGCCGAGGCCCGGTTCAAGGAACTGGGCGAGGCCTACGAGGTGCTCAAGGACCCGACCCGGCGCGCGGCCTACGATCGGCTGGGTTCGAACTGGCGGGCCGGCCAGGACTTCCGCCCGCCCCCCGACTGGAACGCCGGCTTCGAGTTCTCCGGCGGCGCCCCCGGCGGAATGGGCGGCGGGGCCGCGGAGGCGGCCGACTTCAGCGACTTCTTCGAGGCGCTCTTCGGCCAGGGCTTCGGCGGGGCGCGTGCGACACGCGGACGGCGCGGCGCCGAGTTCCACGCCGCCGGCGAGGACCGCCACGCCCGGGTGCTCATCTCCCTGGAGGACGCCTACCA
>CAYNPF010000360.1:0-2669 GCA_964398895.1 uncultured bacterium | reverse complement strand
ATGCCGTGGCCGACTGCGATGGCTTTCCCTGGCCCGAGGCCGCCTACGACGGGGACGCCCACGCCAGGGCCGAGGCCGAGCTGGACGGGCTGGAGGAGGCCCTGCAGGACGCCGAGGCCGAGCTGGCCCGGTTCTCCCAGAAGTTCCCGAAGCTCGTCGCCCTGACGGACGAGGACCTGGCCGGGAAGATCGCCGACGGCGAGGCGGCCCTGGCGCGGGTCAGGGCCGAGATCTCGACGGCCCGGGCCCTCCACGAGGCCGCCCGGCAGGACGTGGCCCGGGCGCGCGAGCGCCACGAGCGGGCCTCCGGCCGCGCCGCCGCGCTGGCGGGCGACGAGGCCGACGTGGCCGGGGTGCGGCTGGAGCTCGCCGAGGCGAAGTTCGCCGCGCTGGCGGCCGACATCTCGAACGCGGAGTTCCGGACGCCAGCCCTGAAGGTCGTGGAGGAGCGGGTCGGGGCCGACCTGGTCGGGGCCGACGCCCTGGAGCAGGCCGTCGCCGCGATCTCGGACCTGGTGGCCGACTACTGCGGCCGCTCGGCGGACCCCGGGGACTCCACCGAGGGGTTCTGGCGGGCCAAGATCTCCGAGCTCCTGGAGGAGCGCGAGGCGAGCGAGGCCCGCGTGCCGGACCTCATCGCCCAGTCGGCGACGGCCGAGCTGCTGCTCGAGCGCCCGGCCGAGTGCCGGGTGGAGACGTGCCCGTTCGTCGTGCGCGGGAAGTCGGGGCGCCAGGCGTCCCAGATCCTCGAGGGCGTCCGGAGGCGGATGGCCGAGATCGACGGGAAGGTGAAGGAGTTCGAGGCGCGGGCCGAGGCCGCGAAGGCGCTGGCCCGGCTGGAGGAGCTCCTGAAGAGCAGGCCCTGCCAGCAGCTGGCGGTGATTTCCGACCTCCCGCCCGGGCTGCTCGCCCAGCGGCTGGTCCGACTCGGGCCCGCCGGCGTCGCGGCGGCCCTGAGCCCGGCGGAGTTCACGGCGTACCACGCCCTGCTGGCCGAGCGGTCGGCCGCCGGGGCCGCCGTCGACCTGGCCCGGGAGCGCCTCGAGGCGGCCCGGGAGCAGGGCGCCGCGCGCGAGTCCGCCGCCGCCGCCGTGGCGGAGGTCGCGGGCGAGCTGCGGGCGGCGGAGGAGTCCGAGCGGGCGGCCAAGACGGCCCTGGACCAGCTGGTCGGGCGCGAGTCCGTCGTGGTCGAGCAGCTCGGCGAGCTGGTGGCGGCCCGCGGGGCGCGGCAGCAGCGGGCCGGGGCCGAGGGCCAGCTCGAGCAGCTCCGCGCCGAGGCAGATCGGCTGGAGGGCCTCCGCGGGGCCCTGGCGGCGGCCCGGCGCGAGAAGGGGGAGGCCGACGACAACCTCCGGTCGCTGTCGCAGGCGACCGCCGACCGGCAGCGCGAGGTGGAGGAGCTGGTGGCGGCGATCGACCGCCTGGCCGACTACACCAGGCGCCGGGAGGAGATAAAGGAGGACTACGCGAAGGCCGCGGCGGTGCGCGAGGCCGCCGACCCCAAGCGGGGAGCCCCGCTCGGGTTCATGCGGGACTTCCTGGAGGGCACCCAGCGCCAGGCGAACGAGCTGTTCGACGCGGTGTTCGGGGGCGCGTTCCACGTGGAGTTCGCGGTGTCCGACAAGGACTTCTCGATCCCCCTCACGAAGCCGTCGGGCGAGGTCCTGAGCGACGTCAACCTGGCGAGCCAGGGGGAGCAGTCGCTGATCCGGACCATCGTGTCGCTGGCGCTCATGGGCTGCTACGCCGGCAAGTTCCCGATCCTGGCGCTCGACGAGGTGGACGCGGTGCTGGACCGCCAGCACCGCTCAGGGTTCGCCGAGGCGGTCGAGGTGATGATCCGCCGGCTCCGCCTGGGGCAGGTGTTCGTCATCTCACATTCACCTGAATTTGCCATTGAAACTATTCCAGTGGTACTATTTAGGGGACATTCCATTGGAGCAGGTGCCCTGAACAGGGTTATTGCAGACTTTAGCTAAATTCAGGAGGCACGCGATGGACCTAGACGTTCTCCCAGCCGAGTCCGGAGAAATCTGGAGGGAAGTCCCACTCGAAGGATACTGCGAGTTCTATGCTGTCAGCAACCGGGGGAGGGTGGCATCATTCTCCCCCGGCTCCAGGTTAAAGTGCAGAAAAATCATGCGGCCGCACCTGTCGGCATCCCAGGGTCGATCGAAGAAGGCTGGATGCAAAACGATTATTATACATTCGCATTCGACGAGCGCAAATCAGGAGCGTTTTCTGGCAAAAGTGTTCAGATATCGCGCTAGGAAATATGCAACCAATTACTTTGCGTGTGGACTTGAAGCGGGCAATTGGCTATTCGGCAAGAGGTTCTTGTTCTATAAGCAATCAAAGATCATACCAAACGGCTTCGATGTGAAAAGCTTTAAGTTTTCGCGAGAGCAACAAGTTGCTCAAAGAGCGAAGTATGGCATCTCCGATAACGATTTTGTCATCGGCATGGTCTCTCGTCTAGCACATGTAAAGAATCATATCTTTATGCTGAATGTTTTTAATGCGATCAAGGATAAAAAGCATCTCAAACTAGTGATCGTCGGCGATGGTCCTGAAAAAGATGATATCCAAGCATTTATCAACGAGCGCAATTTCGCTTCTCACGTTAAACTATTAGGGCTCAAGAGCGATGTTTCATCAATTCTCAACAT
>CAYNPF010000359.1:0-2705 GCA_964398895.1 uncultured bacterium | reverse complement strand
GCCGCCAGCGACAAACTGGTGCCGGAAGGCATCGAAGGCCGCGTGCCCTACAAGGGCACGGCGGCGCAGGTCATTCACCAGATGGTCGGCGGCTTGCGCGCCGCGATGGGCTATACCGGCTGTGCCACCGTGGCCGAGATGCGCGGCGGTCCCGCCTCGGGGTGCGCGTAGAGGAAAAACCTCGTGTACGACCAGTTGATGTCGAGCTGCGCCGACGACACCGCCCCGGCCGCGCGCATCGCCTCCGCCATGTGCTCCGGCGTCACGTCCTCGCCGTGCGCCACGAACAGCGTCCATCCGCTCCCATCCACCCCCACCGCAGAACGGCGAATCGTCATCTTGCCGTCGATCGCCATGCCGTACTTGCGCGCCGGATCCCCACCCCGCACCATCGGGTTCGACGTCCCGCTCTCCACCAGACACGGAGGCGATTGCCTCCACGCATGGAGCGACTCCGCCTCGGCCTGCAGCGCCGTCCACGTGCCGATGGCCACCCTGCCGTCCTTGCGCACGCCGACCGTGCACGCGTTGGGCAGCGGCGGCAGGAACACGTCCCCCGCCAGCATCATCCCGTGCTTGCCGTGCTTCGCCATGAAGCCGCCGTTGAACACCGCGACCAGCCCCCCCTGATCGGCATCCGGGACGCGACCCGGACGCTTCTCCTGCGGCACGTTCTTCGACTCCGGCTCCTTCGTCCCCGCCACCAGATGCAGGCCGAGCTTCCGCAGATCGACCGCCACTACCGTCACCGTGACGAACGCGTTGATCGTGTGCGGGCGCAACGTCGTGCGAACCATGCTGTCGGCGCCGAGCGCCCCTGCCTCGGGCAGCGCGGCCCACTCGCCGTCGCCCGCGCGAGCCGATCGGGCGAAAGGGGGCGCGACCGACGGCGGAGGGAACGGCGGTCCCGGGATCGGCGCGGAGGCGGAGGCGGTCGCAGATGGTTCGGCAGACGAAACAACGGGCGCGCTCGCCGGCACCGCGGAGGTTGCGGATGCGATGGACGCAGGCGGCAGGGCGCTCCCGGGGGCGGAGGCCGTCGTCGCCGCGGGTGTCGAGACGCCCGCAGGAGCCGCGGAGCACGCGGACACGAGCAGCAGTGCGATTCCTTTTCTCATGGCGCCTGGCCGTTTCGAAGCAGGTTCCCGCGCCCCGTCGGCCACGGCGTGCACGACGTCCCCGACCCGGGCACGGTGAACACGTCGAGCCCGTGATCGAACGTCGTCAGCGCGATCTCCAGGGTCCCGTCCCCGTCGAGATCCCCGACCGCCGGCGCAGCCGGAACCCCAATCCCGTTGCCGTCGTCTCCCTGCCCGGGCAGCGGCAGGTCGAACAGCTCGTGGCCGGTGTTGTCCAGGATGATCAGATGTCCGGCCCCGGGCGACAGCGAGTAGGTGCCGAAGACGATCTCCGGACGACCGTCCTTGTTCAGATCCGCGACCACGGGCTCGGAGGCAAAGGTCTTGGGCGCGCCCGCGGCGAAGTTGTAGACCCACCGCAGCCCCGCGTCGGGCCCGTACGCGTACACCGCGCCGTCGTTGAGCGAGGCGAGGATCTCCGGGCGCTTGTCGCCCAGGATGTTCGCCACCACGGGGGCAGGGACACCGTCGGGAGGATACCAATCCCCGGAGGCGCGAACCGCGGGCTTCCCGCTCATGGGCAGCTTCTCCCACCCGGGCAGACGCATCGCGCTGCGCGAGCCGTCGCCGTGGGCCCCCTGCAGCACCATCAGCGCGTGCCCCTGGGTCTCGTACGGCTCGTGCTGCTCGGCGTTGGGAAACCCGATGACCTCGTTCTTCCCGTCGCCGTCGAGGTCCGCGATCGACGGTGGCGACGACGTCCACTGCAGCCACATCGTCTTGTTGACATCGGGCCAGTCGCCCTGGTGGAGGTGATAATGATTCTCCTCCACCTCCGGATCGAGCCAGCGAATGAACTGACCCCAGTCGAGGGGCATTCCATCGTACTTCGACTGACGATTGGAGAACCACGCAGAGGCCTTGACCGAGGTGCCGTCGGGCTTGAACGCGTTGATATGGTGATTGTCGTAGGTGACCAGAATCTCGAGCAGGGCGTCGTCGTCGATGTTGCCGATTCCCACGTTGAGCCCGAAACACCCGTAGCCGTGGTGCCCCATGCCGTTGGCGTCGAGATCTCCCCCGGCGCCGGAGAGCTGGTTGTACCGCGGCCACGCCGGCCACGACACGCCCGCCGGCTGGTAGAGCTCGCCGTTCGACGCGAACACGAAGACCTGTGCGCCCGTGTCCGAGGTGTTCGTGGTGGTCACCACCACTTCGACGAAGCCGTCGCCATCGAGGTCCGCCGCGGCGATTCCCCTCCCCTCCGGACTCTGCCCGCCGCTGTCGGTCGAGGCGGGCCACCCAGGCTTGATCGACAGCGCGCCGCCCTTGAACTCCCAGGCGGCCACCGTGCCCTTGTTGCCCGCCGCCACGACCTCGGTCACACCGTCCTTGTCGAGATCGGCGATCACCGCGGGCGCGTAGATCCGACCCTGCGTGTGTTCCCCTTGCTTGATCGTCGAGATGCACGTGCCCGACGCATCGAACACGAACACGCTGTAGAACGGCGCAACCAGCTCCATCCGGCCGTCGGCGTCGAGATCCACGATGGCCGGCGACGAGAACCAGCCCGTCTCGGCCCAGCTCTTGTCGCCCTTCATGTTGCGCACAAAAACCGGTTGGGCC